>SLQW01000085.1 GCA_007131295.1 Pseudomonadales bacterium
AAGTCCTGCATGCCCTCGATTCGCGCCAGTTTCGGCGTGGTGAGAATGCCGTTGGCGAGGATTACATAGCGTGCCCGCATGCGGTCCCCACGGTGGGTCTTGACGATCCAGCGCCCCGAGGCCTCCTCCCAGACCGTCTCCTCAACCGTGGTGTGGAACAGACATCGTTCGTAGAAGCCGAACTTCTCCGCCATGGCCTGGCAGTACTCGAGGATCTCGAAGCCGGAAGCGAACTTCATCGACGGGACGTAGCCCATTTCTTCGAGCAGGGGCAGGTAGCTGTAGGCCTCCACATCGCAGGCGATACCCGGATAGCGGTTCCAATACCAGGTACCGCCGACGTCGCCGCCCTTCTCGCAGAAGCGGACATCGCGGAAGCCGGCGGCCCGGAGCCGGTACCAGAGCAGCAGCCCGGCGAAGCCGGCGCCGACCACCAGGATCTCGCATTCGTCACTGAGCACCTCACGCGGCACCGGGGGCGCGGAGTAGACGTCCTCGAGGTAGCGGGCGAACTCGCCCTCCATGGCAATGTAGTCGGCCGCGCCCCGCCGTTCCTCCTTGTAGGCCCGATAGCGCGCCTGCTCCTCGGCATCAAACACGGCGCCCGAGGGCGGCTCCGGTAATGTGTTCAAGGCCGTATCGGTAACGATGGCGTAACCCTTGCCGCGAATGCGCTCGCTGGCCTTCGCGGCACGGGTATCGAAGCGCTTGAGGCCGGTGACGGGATCGATGCGGATCGCCATGCATGCTCCTCGGGGTGGCTCGGAAGGTGCCGGATCGTGCGTGGTCTCAGCGTGGACGCAGCTCCAGCTCGAGGCTTTCGCCCGTAGCGAACTCGGCTTCGATGACGAAAAGGTCGGGCTCTGGTCGACGATAGCCGAGTGTCCGGAACACGAATCCGCCGGGATGCTCGAACACCACGTGGCGTTCGCCCTGCGCCTTCAGGGTCATGACCTGCGCTTCGTCGTACATGGCCTTCATGCCGGGCTGCCACTGCTGCACCCGCAGTTCCAGGCTGTCGCCGACCTGCTCGATGACGATGAACTCCATCATCCGCGTGCTGCCCTCGGCAGTGATCCGCACAGAGCCGACGACGCTGTCAGCTGACGGATGCATCCAGTGCTCCTCGAGCGTGTCCTCGCCCATTGGTCCGCTCCAGTAGCCGACCATCCAGTCCAGGTCGGCCACGCGGCCCGGTACGGCGTCTCCATGTGCGCTTGCGGCGACCATAAGCAACACCCCCTTAAGAATTGCGAACACATGTTTCTTCATGCGGTGGCTCCTGGGTTCGATCGGTGCAGCGCAGACCCGCTGCCAGGACTCTGCCTCCGCCTCACCGCTACGCTGCGACGTGAGGATAGCGAAATCGCACCGTAGCACGCAGGCGCATGGGCATGGTTGGCGAGCCGCGAACGGTTGCTGTTGACGATTCGCAACACCTTCGCAACAATCAAGCGTGATTGTTTGAAACAAAAGGTGGAGAGGAGGTTTACAGTGCTCTCGAGGGGAACTCGCCTGGCGACGGCCGTCATCGGAGTCTCGGCCCTGGCCGTAGCAGACATGGGACTGGCCTTCGGCCAGCTGGAAGAAATCGTGGTCACGGCGCGGAAACGGGCCGAAGACCTGCAATCGGTGCCGGTCGCAATTCAAGCGTTCGACAGCAGTCAGATCGCACGCTTCGCCGCCACTGACCTCAGCGAGGTGGCCGATCTCGCCAATCAGGTGATCATCAACGAGTCCGGCGTCGGGCTCGGCGCCAACATCCGCATACGCGGCCTCGGCTCGGCCACGCTCGACCCGGGCATCGAGTCGAGTGTGGTGGTCAACGCCGACGGGGTGCAGCTCGATCGCGGCCACATCATCCGTCAGGCCTTCTTCGACCTTCAGTCGGTGGAGATCCTCAAGGGGCCGCAGGCGCTGTTCTACGGCAAGAACAGCCCAGGCGGCGTGATCGCCCTCAACAGTGCACGCCCCGGCGAAACTTTCGAGAGCAGCTTCAAGGCCGGCTACGAAAGCGAAGCGCGGGAGTGGCTCGCCGAACTGATTCTGTCGGGGCCAATCAACGACTGGCTCGGTGCGCGGCTTGCGTATCGCTTCAGCGACCAGGACGGCTTCTACAAGAACGTCGCCCGGCCACAACCTGCCCCCGAGAGCCTTGCTTTGGAGCCCTTCGACTTCCCCGGCCGGGCGAGCAGCCGTGCCGGCGGCAGCCGCACCCACACGCTCAGACTGACGCTGGATGCAGCGCCCCGCGACGACTTCGATGCGGTACTGCGAGTGACGGGCACGCAGGTTCGGCATGACAACTTCCTTCTGTTGCAGAACGTATCCTGCACCGAGGACCAGCCGGTCACGAATGCCCACATCGGTGCGCCGATCTTCGAGCCGGAGGGCGACTGCCGCCGCAACCGTACGCTGACGCACGGCTCGATTCCGCCGGAAATCGCCAACAACCAGACCTTCTCTGAAACGGGCCGCCGCAACGGCGACCCCTTCGGTCGTTACGACAGCGTCCTCGCCGGACTCAATCTCGATTGGGAGCTGCCGAACGTTACGCTGAGCTCGGTTACCGGCTTCTACTGGTTCGACTACGAGCGCTACGACAATTCCGACAACACCACGTTCTGGCAGCTCGGCGGGATCCAACTCGAGGACCAGCGGGTTTTCTCCCAGGAACTGCGCGCCCTGACGACCCTGCCCGGGCGCTTCAACTTCATGGGCGGTATCTACTTCGAAGACATGAAGCGGGATTCCGACAACGCCGGCAAGATCTTCCCGCTCGGTGCAGACCCGGTCACAGGCTGGTTCAACAACTGGGCCGGTCAGTCCACCGTGGAGGCCACGGCCTGGTCCGCCTTCGGCCAGGTGATTTTCGACGTTCGCGACGATCTGGAGATCACCGCAGGTGTCCGCTATACCGATGACGAACGCGACGGCCGCCAGGGACACATCTTCGTGCACACACTCGCGCCGCCGATTTTCCAGCCGGAAGGCGAGCAACTCGTGAGTTCGTTCAGCGACACCAACTTCTCGCCGGAAGCGACCGTCACCTGGCGACCGACGGCCGATCTGATGGTCTATGGTGCATTCCGAACCGGCTACAAGGCCGGAGGCATCTCCACCAGCCCGGTACTGACGCTGGCTGCAACCGAGGAGAACGTCGTGTTCTCGAGCGAGGAAGCGATCGGCGGCGAGATCGGTATCAAATCCACCTGGCTCGACGGCCGCCTTCGGATCAACGCCGATATCTACCAGTACGATTTCGACGACCTGCAGGTCTCGGCCTTCGATGCCGGCACGACGGCCTTCAGTATCCAGAACGCTGCGGAGGCCCGCACTCGAGGCGCGGAGATCGAGACCGAGTATCAGGTCAACGGCGACCTCTACGTCTGGGGCCAACTGGCCTACAACAAGGGCACCTACACAGACTACGACACCGCCCCCTGCTACAGCGGCCAGACCGAGGAGCAGGGCTGCATCGACGGCGTTCAGGATCTCACCGGCCAGAGCCTGAACTTCGCGCCACGCTGGACCGGGAGCGTCGGTTTCGACTGGCTCTTCCCCATCGTCGAGGGTCGCCTGCACAGCAACCTGAGCGCCGAACTCATCTACTCGGACAGCTACGAAGCGATGAGCACCAACAATCCGCTGGCACGCCAGAGCAGTTTCTGGCGCACGAACCTGCGCGCCGGCATCTTCGACCCGAACGATCGCTGGGAGCTGGCCTTCATCTCCCGCAACCTGTTCGACCGCCGCCATCACGGTGGCTGTGCCGACAAGCCAGGCGGGTTCCCGGCAGGGCAAGACATACAGTGCACGACGTTGCGGGGCAGACAGTTGCTGCTGCAGGGCATCGTTCGGTTTTGACCCACGAGCGGCATCCCCGGTCCAAAGGCTCGGCCGGGGACGCCATCACTTTTTCGCGCCTGGCGCACACCGCCCGTCGCGTATCAGGAGGACGCTAGCCATGGCAGGAGAGGCAGAGCGCACGATACAGCGCTTCTGGGACATCCAGAACGATGGCGATTACACCCGTGTGGTCGAGCTGTTTGCGGACGACGCCGTACTCGAGGACCCCATGTTCGGCACGTTCAAGGGCCGCGACGCCATCGCCGGATTCATGGCGAAAATGAACGAGGAAATGGGTAAGCGCGACATTCACTTCACCCTGGTGGAACTGGCTGGCGACGACCACGCCGCCTGGGCCCAGTGGCTCGCCCATACGCCCGAGGGCGTCCGTGAAGGTGTCGGCATCTATCGGGTGAAAGACGGCAAGATGACCTACTATCGCGACTACATGCATCCGCCGAAAAAGAGCTGAGTTCACGGGGCGCATGCATCCGGCGAGGCGGCGACAGCCGCCTGCATGCGACCTACAATCGCGGTTCGTACTCGCTGCCGTTACCGAGCCACGCGATGAGCAACGTTCTGCCGTTCAAGAAGCCCTCGCAGCGGGAGCGCGCCCGCCGTACGACGGTGTGTCGCAGCGGGTTTCACAAGTGGGAGGTGGACAAGAAGAAGCAGTTCGACGTGAAGCGGGGCAAGCTGATCACGATCCGCCGCTGCCGTCACTGTGGTGCAACCAAGGTCACCGGTGACTGAGCTGCGCCACTATTCGAGAACCAGCTCCGGATAACCTTCTGCCGCTTGCGCCTCGAGCGTGGCCACGTATTTCGGCGCCGGGCCGAAATAGGCCTGATAGCGTACCTTCCCTGCCTCGTGGCCTTCGACATTAGAGTTGTAGCCGGTGAACCAGCCCTTGCTGCGGCGCAGGAGAATGCGTTCGTGGGCACGGATCACCTCCTCGACCCAGGCCTGTTCGGCCTCCGGCTGCGCTTCGATGCGGGTCAGGCCGTGGTCGCTGGCGTGGGCGATCAGACCGGTGACCCAGTTCACGCCGTTCTCGATTGCGCGGGGATAGTTCGTCGAACCCGAGACGCTCTGCGGCCCCGCCACCATGAGCAGGTTCGGAAAGCCATGCGTGAGCAAGCCCCGCCAGGTGCTCGGCCCGTCACGCCATTTCTCGGCCAGTTCCCGCCCGTCCCGGCCACGAATGTCGATGTGGTCGAAGGCGCCGGTGATGGCATTGAAGCCGGTCGCGAAGACGATCACGTCCAGATCGTAGTGCTCGGCGCTGGTCTGAATGCCGGTCCTGGTGATGCGCTCGATGGGGGACTCGGAGAGATCGACCAGATGCACGTTGTCGCGGTTGTAGGCCTCGAAGTAGTTGGTCTCGAGCGGCAGACGCTGGGTGCCGAACCCGTGATCCTTTGGGATCAGCTTTTCGGCAATTTCCGGATCGTCCACCCGCTCGCGGATGCGCCCGGCGATGTACTCGGAGAGTTCCCGGTTCGCCGCCTCGTCGGAAAAGATCTCGATGAAGTTGGCCTGCAGGATCGCGAAGCCCGGACGCCGATAGAGTTCGTCCCAGAATGCCACGCGTTCCTCATGGGTGAGGTTCCAGAAGCCGCGCCGGTCCGGCACGTGCTCGAAACCGCCCGGCGACTGCGCGCAGTTCGCGAAAATCTCGTCGTAGCGGGCGCGGATCTCGGCCATCTCTTCTTCCGAGATCGGCGCGTTGTTCAAAGGCGTGCTCCAGTTCGGGCGGCGCTGGAACACGTAGAGCTCGCCAACCTTGTCGGCGATTTCCGCAATGACCTGGATGCCGGTAGCGCCGGTGCCGATGACGCCAACCCGACGGCCTTCCAAGGGAACCGGCTCCTTCGGCCACCAGTAGGTGTGGAAGGCTTCGCCTTCGAAATCCTCGATGCCTGCGTAGCGCGGCGGCGTGGGCACGGACAGGACGCCAATGCAGCTGATGACGAAGCGCGCCGAAAGCCTTTCCCCGCCTTCGAGCGTCAGATGCCAGCGGCGCTCCTCCTCGTCCCAGGCCATGGCCACGACCCGGGCGTTGAAGCGCATGTGGCGCCGGAGATCGAACTTGTCCGCTACATAATTCAGGTAGCGCATGTTCTCCGGCTGCGGCGAGAAACGCTCCTTCCAGTGCCACTCGTCGAGCAACTCCTGTGAGAACGAGTACCCGTAGGTGTAACTCTCGGAGTCGAAGCGTGCACCAGGGTAGCGGTTGCGATACCAGGTGCCGCCGAGATCGTCATCCGCTTCGAGGAGAACGGCGTCGAGGCCGAGGTCGATCAGCCGCTTGATCTGATAGATGCCGGCGACCCCGGCACCGATGACAACTACTTCGTGGTGTTCACTTTCTGACATAACCAACGGCTCCTGGTGTTGCGCCGGCCCGTCCACCTCCAGTAATCGGATCAGTCCTCGAGCGTCGCCACCGCGGCAAAAAAGGCATCGCGGTGAGCACCGTAGACCGCACTGGTGGCCTGCGTCCAGGCGCTCTGCACCGCGATGATGCGCCGGGCCTCAGGATCGATGTGAATGGCCTGACCGAAGATGCCGCGTGCTTGATAGCGTCCGTCGCCAAGCAGCCACCACAAGTAGCCGTAGTGATCCGCGCCGGGAGATGGACCCAGGGATTCGGCCAGCCAGCCTTCCGGGAGCACCCGGGTACCATCGTCCAGGACTCCGTCGCTGAGCAGGAAAAGGCCGAGCCGCCCCCAGTCACGCAGCGTCGGCGCAATACAGCAGCCGCCCCACTCACCGCCCTGTGGCCCATGCGCCATCCAGACGGCGTCGGCCTCCATCCCCCAGGGTTGCCAGATGGTCCGGGAGAGGTAGGCACCCAGGTTGTTGCCGACGGCGGCGCGAACAATGGCGCCCGCCAGGTTGGTCTCGCCCGTGTTGTAGTTGAAGACCGAACCCCGCTCAGCGAGGCGCGGCTTCGCCCCCATGAAGTGCATCAGCTCCAGCATGTCCGATGGCGAACTCGCCACGTCCGATTCCGGATCGGCGTAGTCCTCGTTCCAGTCGGTGCCGGAGGCCATCTGCAGCACGTGGCGGATGCTGACGCCGTCATACGCGCTGCCTCTGAGCTGCGGCAGATAATCGGTCACCGGATCGTCGACGCTGGCGATGTAGCCTTCCTGGATCGCCGCGCCCACCAGCAGTGACGTGACCGACTTGGTGACCGAAAACGACACCCAGCGGGTGTCGCGGGAGTTGCCGAGGCCAT
>SLQW01000206.1 GCA_007131295.1 Pseudomonadales bacterium
CGTTTCCGGTCCGGCCGCTGGCGGAGTCTCTACAGCAACGAGCAGCTGGCGGTAACTCCCTGACGCGCCGGGTGTCCGAATTTTGGGTGTGTGTACGAAAAAAAAACACTCGGCTCGTATGCTGCGCGCCGTAACCCCTGCAGATCGGGGCGGCGCGGCATCTGGCACGCCCCTTGCCCCTTGAATCGCACGCCCGCATTCGGGTGGCCCGCATTCGGGTGGCCCGCATTCGGGTGGCCCGCACTAGGGTGGCCCGCATTAGGGTGAACGTCCCAATTGCAATTCGAGGAGTGAGCACATGGAGACGCGAACTATAGTTACGAATCTCGCCGCCGCGGCCGCAGGTGGAATCCTGATCTTGGCGTCACAGTTCGCCATGGCGCAGGGCGGCTATCAGCAGCCGCAGCAGCAACAGCCGCAGCAACAGCCGCAGCAGCAACCTGCACAGCCGGCGCAGCCAAGCTTCGACGAGGCGACGCTGGAGCGCTTCGCGGGAGCCTGGAACGAGGTTCAGGACATCCGCGACCAGTATATGGGTGAGATTCAGGCAGCAGATGACGCCGAGGAGGCCCAAGCGCTGCAGCAGCAGGCGCAGGAGAAGATGGTCGATGCCGTGACGGAAGCAGGCGTGGAAGTCAGCGAGTACAACGAGATCGCGACTCGCATGGGGCAAGACCCGGAGTTCGCTGAGCGAGTCATGAGCATGGCCCAGAATCGGTGACCGTGAGTGCCGGCGCCGGTTTGGACAGGCTCGCTGAGCGAACCCACCCCGCAGCGTGAGTGATCGGACCGTCCCCGGCACACTGTGCTGAAGTGCTAAATCCCGGCCTTTGGCCGGAAGTAGAGGCCGATAGCGCTGAAACGCTATCGGCCTTTTTCTTTACAGCTTGTCCACTCCGGGTCGCAATCGCGTTCTGCCGTTCAGTACGGTATCCGGTCCATCCGCTCGAGCCATTGGCGAAATTCGGTGCCTGCGTCTGCGACGGGGATCTGGTGCACCGGAAGCTCCGGGGCCGTGTTCCCCGAGCTCACCGCTTGCCACAGGCGACCATCGTCGAATCCGGCAGCAGCGGCCGCTGTCCGTGGGCTTGCAAAGCGGACCCCGTCGAGCCGAGCCCACCAGGCGGCCGCGAGGCACATGGGGCAGGGTTCGCAGGAGCTGAACAAAACGAGGCCGTCGAGCCGATGGCTGCCGCGCGTGCGGCAGGCCCGGCGGATAGCCTCGATTTCCGCATGCGCCGTCGGGTCTTGCTCGACGGTGACGACATTGTTGCCCTCTGCGACGATGGTCCCGTGAACATCAGCGATCACGGCGCCAAACGGTCCACCGCCCGCATCCACGCTATGCCGTGCAAGCGCCACCGCCCTGTGCAGCAGTGCGCGGTCACGATCAGCCATGATGGGTATGCGGCATCCGCAGCTGCGTCGAGGACAGGTCGTGTCGGAACTCGGCTTCAGAAATGCCGGTACAAAGCCCGCGCAGTGCGTTCGGCAGGTCGATGTCGTCGAGGCCGGAAAAGCGGTCACCCAGGCGGCGACCGAAAACGAGAAAGCGGCACTGAGCCGCGGCGATATGCCTGAGCGCACGGTTGCGAAGGTCTTCGTCACCGCTGTAGTAACGGGCTGCGGCAATTCGCTCGAGGGTGTCGATGCCGACCATGAAAGTGGCGCCGGGAAACAGGGTGGCCTTGTCGACGAAAGTCGGTGTGGTCGTGAGCCAGACCCGCGCGTCCTCGGGCAGGTGGCCGAGGCGCTCCCGAATGGCGGCATAGTTCAAAGGCGGCTTGTCCACGTTGCGGATGCAAAGCTCGAATTCGACTTCGAGCCCCGTGTACGCCTCTGCCAGTCTGGCCATGCCGAGGTGGCCCGCATGGACCGGATTGAAGGCGCCAGGAAACACGAGCCGGGGCCGGGGGCCGGGCTCAGGTTCGGCAGCGTGCCGGGCGTCGGCCACTTGGCGCTTTCCGAGCACCAGCGATCGCCAGTGGGCGGGCGCATGGCAGCGCAGTTCCGCAAGTGTCTCTCCCTCTAGCCAATCGGGCATCGGTGCCGGTGCCAGGCCTTTGGCCTCGGCGATGGCATTGAGCAGAAGCCGATCGCAAACCGCCTCTTCCTCGCTGCGACTGCGGGCGCCGGCGGTCAGCTCGACGCTGAAAAGATCGCTTGCCGTCGACGTCTGCACGGCCACATGGACGCGATGCTCGCCTCGCTTGTCCCGGTCGGTGGCCAGACTCGCGGTACAGCTGACGCCGAATACTTCCGCGTCCGGCTCCAGGATCCGGGCCCGGTGGAAGGCGGCCATGGCCATGGCGCGCGCGGTGTCCGGAGCACAGGCCCGATCAGGCGCTCCTCCGAGGAAGTCGGCGAGCGCCCCAGCCTCGTAGGGCACGGTCGCTTCGAGCACCGTGCGCGAAGCCCCAGGGGTGCGCAGCAGGGTCGCAAGGGCGCCGCTCCCGCCACTGGTCATCACCACGACCCCACGCCCGGGCGCAGCATGGAGTCGGGTCGCGATTGTGACGTCAGCGTCCGTGGTGGTCACCGATTCGGATCCTGGCCGTCGAACGTTCGCTCGAGGAAGTCGACGACGCGGCGTTCCACGCTGCGATTGGCGAGAAAGACCCAGAAGTGACCCCATCGCACCACATCGAGTTCAACCGGAACGTCCAGGTTCTGCAGCGTCCGGTAGAGCACTTCGGAATGGCCGAGGTCGACAACCCGATCGAGCCGCCCGTGGTAGAGATAGGTCGGCGGGCTGTCTTCATCGGCCCAGTGGATCGGAGATGCCCTGCGCCAGCTTTCCGGGTCGTCGTCGCGGTTCGTTCCCACCAGATTGACCAGCAGCCGGCCGTCCGCATCGAAGCGATCGAAGTCGGTCGGCGAGCCGCCCGCGACTACCGCCCGTGGGCGTTCGAAATGGCCGTTGCTGCCGGCTTCGGGTTCCGCGGCGAATGCCAGCATCAGTGCCAGGTGAGCACCCGCAGAGTAGCCCCAGACCGCGATCCGCTCCGGATCAACCCGCTCGTGACGAGCGAGCCAGCTGAGCGCGCGGCGTGCGTCGGCCACCTGCGCCGGATGGGTGTGCTCCGGCGCGAAGCGATAGCCCGCGCTGTAGGCCACAAAGCCCTCGTTCACGAGACGCCTTGCGAGATGGGCCATCTGTCCGGGATTGCCGCCGCGCCAGCCGCCGCCGTGCAGGAGCAGGACGGCAGGACGGCGATCGTTGCCGGCGGGCAGATACAGATCGCCGTCGAGAGTCGTATCCCCATCGGTCACGAACGGTTGGCTCTCGAGGACGGTTGCGCCTTCGGAGAGCGATGCGGCTGCAGCGCATCCGACCAGGACCGCGGTCAACAGGAGCAGCAGACCGGTGCGGAGCGTCACGGCGCCGTCTCTGCGAGAAAAGCCCGCACGAGGTCGACGAAGGTGTCCAGCTGATCATGGTGCACCCAGTGCCCGGCACCTTCGATGTTGACCGCCCTGGCGTGCCGGAAATGCTCGATGCGTCCGTCCTCGTTCGGATCCGATGCCCAGCTCTCGGTACCCCGGACCAGGAGGGTCGGGCAATCGATGCGCCGGAACAGCGCTTGCGTCTGCTTGCTCGGCAGGTGCAGCGGCGAGAACGCGCGGACGTAGTTGTCGAACTTCCAGCTGAAGGTGCCGTCCTCGTTCTGATTACTGCCGTGAATGGTCAGATGGCGCGCCTGCTCGGCGGAGAGGTGGGGGTTCTCCTCGCGCATGCGCTCGAGCGCGGCGTCCAGCGTCGGGTACTTGCGCGGCGCGCGCGAGGACAGTTTGCGCAGGGTGCCCACCCAGTCTCGAAGGCGTTCCTCCACTGGCTGGGCAAGGCGCTTTTTGAGCATGGCCGGGCTCGGGCCGAGCCCCTCGATGGCGACGATACGCGCCACCGCCTCAGGATACAGTCCGGCGTAGTGGAGGCTGATGTTGCCGCCGAGAGAGTGGGCGAGGATGGTCACCGGCGCCAGCTGCTTCTGATGCACCAGCTGGGCGATGTCGACGACGAAGTCGAGCAGGCCGTAGGTCCCTCCGATGGCCCATTGTGAGTCGCCGTGACCACGCAGGTCGGGAGCAATGATGTGGTAATCCTGGCGGAAGGCCTCGGCGACCCAGTCCCAGTTGCGGCAGTGGTCCCGGCCGCCGTGGACCATGAGCATGGGCGGCGCCCCCTCATTGCCCCAGTCGACGTAGTGCAGGCGCAGGCGCTGGGAAAAGTAGCTGTGGGAGGTGGGTCCGGGGCCAGAGTTCGTCATGAGCAGTCCGTATGGCAGGGCAGGTCGACGTGACGCGTGGTGCGGTGACGTAGTGCAGTATAGAAGCTCGGGCCGGCAGGGCGTAGGGTCGCCCGAGTGACCTGGGATGACGGGGGGGGTGAGTATGTACGGATTCTGGTGGACGCTGCACGTCGTCTGCGTCTATCTGTCGCTGGCCGGGTTCGTTCTGCGCGGGGCCTGGATGATCCAGGCATCACCACTGCGTTTCCTGAAGCCGGTGCGGATCGTGCCGCATGTCGTCGACACGTTGTTGCTGGTTTCTGCCGTGGTCCTTTCACTCATGACGGCCCAGTATCCGTTCACCCACGGTTGGCTTACCGCGAAGCTGTTGGCGCTCGTGGCCTACATCGGCCTCGGTCTGATCGCGTTCCGCTTCGGGCGTAGCCGGGAGATCCGCATCCTCGCATGGGTCGGTGCGCTCCTGGCGTTCGGCTACATGCTTGCCGTGGCCTACAGCCGCAATGCCTGGCCCCTCGGCTGAATCGGGGCCACTGCGGCTGTTCTTCGCGCTCGTTCCGGACCGCCGCTCTCTCGTGCTGTTGCGGCGCCTGCAGCGCCGCCTGTTGCCCATCGAACTGCGTCAGGTCCGACCCGAGTCGCTGCATCTGACGCTGCTCTTCCTCGGTTCCTGTACTGCCGTGGCGGTGCAGGCGCTCTGCCGGGCCGCGGCAGGCCTGAGCACGCCGGCGCTGTTGCCGCTGGAACTCGAGGCTCGCGACTGGCTGCTGCTGCCGTCTGCCGCCCGTCCGCGGGTCGTTGCCCTGCGGGTTGCAGATGACCGGCGCCTGCGGGCCATGCACGCGGAGTTGTTGCCGCTCTTGGCGGTTGCGGGGGGCGGTGACGGCTCCGACGACGCTTTCCTGCCGCACGTGACGCTGGCTCGGATCGGCCGGGCCGCGTTCCACGAGCCGCCGGTGGCGCTGCCGCGACCGCGGTTGCGGTTCTCTCGCTTGGGCCTGTTCGTGAGCGAGCGCAGCGACGCCGGTAGTCACTATCGCGCCTTGTGGACCTCGTCCGGGCAGGCCTCGGGGCAGACCTGAACGGTGGTGTGATGCAGGCCGAAGCGGTCGCTCAAAAGTCGCTTGACCTCCGGCAGCAGCGCGCTCTGTTCGCTTCCCTCTAAGATTCTGATGTGCATCGTGGCCAGGTGATGGCCTGAACTCAGCGACCAGACGTGGACGTGATGGACGTCGCGGACGCCCGGAATGCGCTCGCGCAGCGCTTCGGCGAGGGCGGCGGGATCGATTTCGTCCGGCGTACCCTCGAGCAGGATGTGGGCGGCATGCCGGAGCAGCCCGAGGGCGCTGCGCAGTACCAATGCCGCCACCAGCAGGGACAGCAGCGGGTCGATGGGCATCCAGCCGAAGGCGAGGATGACGACGCCGGCGATGATGGTCGCCAGTGAACTCAGCAGGTCTCCGATAACGTGAAGCATCGCGCCGCGGACGTTGATGTGGTCGGAACCGGCGTGCAGCAGGCGGTAGGCGATCAGGTTCACGCCGGTGCCGAGACAGCCGACGACGATCATGGGCACAGGCAGTACCGCGGTCGGTGAGCCAAGGCGCACGAAGGCCTCGTAGGCAATGAATCCCACCACCATGATCATGGCGAGGCCGTTGACGGCTCCGGCGAGCACTTCGAAGCGCGCATAGCCGAAGCTGCGCGCCGGATCCGGACGGCGCCGGGCGAAGTGGAAACCGAGCCAGGCCAGCGCCAGGGCTGCACTGTCGGTGAAGGTATGCGCGGCGTCCGCGAGCAGGGCGAGGGATCCGGATATCCACGCGCCGAGCAGTTCCACCACCATGAACGTGAAGATCAGCAGCAGCGTCCAGCCGAGTGCTCGTTGCCCGTTCCGGGAGGCGTCATGATGGTGGGCGTGAGCCATGCTTCGAACCTCCTGCGCATTACTCTCGCATTGGCCTTGGCGCCTTCACAAGCCGGGCAGCTGGCTCCGCATCAACCGAACAGGTCGACCTGCTCCGGTTCGGCGGTTGGCTCCGCTCCCAGAGGCGGATCGCCGAGCAGGCGCCCTGCGGTAGCGCTACCGGAGAGCAATGCGCCTTCGAGATCACTTTCACGTGAGCACCAGTCGCCGCAGAAGTAGAGCCCGACCGCCGGCAAGTCCAGAGAGCTTTCCGCTCGCGCGACAGCGCGTGCGAAGCGCCAGCGATGGCAGCGCACACCGTCAGCTTTGATATGGCGTCCGAGAAGGGCGCTGATCTCGGGCGCCAGCACCGCCGCCACGGCGGCGGGCGATGCCTCGAGTTCTGCCTGCGCGAAGTCGGGCGCAGTTAGAAACGTGAAGCAGCCGCGATCCGTTCGCTCGGGTTTCGACGCCTCGCGGCAGGCGAGTGCAATGGCGCCTGTGCTGCGCTCGAGACGATCGAAGCCTGGATCGAAGCCACGTTCCACGACCGCCATCGCGCTCCAGCAGGGGAGCATCGGAACGCTCGTCAACGCCTCGGTCAGGCCCGGATCGAGATCCTCTGCGAAGGGTTCGAGCAGGCGCGCCGCTTGCGCGGGCGGCAGGTTCAGGATCAGCGCCTCGAACGGTCCGTGGCGTTCGCCGTCGGCGCTACTCAGCCACCAGTGTGCATCCTGCCGCTCGAGCCGCGTGATCTGGCACGCGAGCTGAAGGGAAAGGTCGGCTGCCAGATGGCGTGCCAGTGCGTTGGCATCCGGGACGCCGGTCCAGAGCTCACCTCCTTCCCGTGGGCGCCAGGGCGCGACGACACCACTTTCCGCCCAGGCTTCGATCCGGCAGGCGAGGCGATGATCC
>SLQW01000064.1 GCA_007131295.1 Pseudomonadales bacterium
CCGGGCCGCCAGGCGGCCAGGCGCTCTTCGCCATCCGGTGTGCGCGTCGTCACGATGCGCCGGTCCAAGTCGATCTCTGGCAGCGGCAGATCGCGCGGCAAATCTGCCAGTTCCTCTGCGAGGATCCGCTCCAGGGGGCGCTCGGCGTGAAAGCGGGCGGCACAGGTAAAGAGTGCCTGGTAGCCGGCGAGCACATCGGGATGATCACTGTCCGCAGCCCCGGCCGCACGCCACGACTCGATGGCCCCGGCCTGCGCGATCAGCAGCAGGCCGCTCAAGAGCACCGTCACTTCCCTCATCGTTTCTGTCCCCGCCCCGGATGCACGCCGCGAGCATACCATCGGCGTCTCGCCCACCGGTGTCTGCGTTACCATCCGCTCGGGACGTGTGGTCAGGCGAGGAGGGGGATGCATCATGGAAACGCTGACGCAGGGCTATGGGCTCATCGAGGCGCCGTTGTGGCTGCCCGATCGCGGTCTGTTGTTCAGCGACGTGCTCAACGGTGGCGTGTTCTGTGTCGATGCCGACGGCAAGGTGAGCACGGTGTTCGAACACCGGCGTGGCATCGGCGGCATGGCTTTCCACGTCGACGGCGGACTCATCGTCAGTGGGCGCAACATCTCCTACAAGCCGTTCGACGGCGGCGCGACCCGAACGGTTCTCGATCGTGACCCGGATGCGGGCAACGTCGGCTACAACGATCTGACCACGGACGCCGAAGGGCGGATCTATGCGGGATCGCTCGGCAAGAGTCCGGTGTTCGAGTCCGCGGACGAGCCGCGCGCGGGTGCGCTCTGGCGCATTGATCTCGACGGCTCGGCGCGGGCGGTCGGGCACGACATCTGGCTCACGAACGGACTCGGATTCTCGCCGGACGGCAGAACCCTCTATCACTCGGACTCGCAGGTGCAGATCGTCTGGCGCTATGCGGTGGAGCCGGACGGCGGCCTCGGGCCGAAGCAGGTGTTCGTCGAGATCGAAAATGGGGTTCCCGATGGCCTCGTGGTAGCGGAGGACGGCTCGGTCTGGGTGGCGCTCGCGCGTGGCGGTCATGGGGTGGCCGTGTTCGACCACAGCGGCCGCAGGCGCGATTTCATCGAGATTCCGGAGCCCATGTGCACGTCACTGTGCTTCGGCGGCGACGACCTGCGCGATCTCTACATCGTGTCCGGTTCCGACGGCAGCGATAGCGCTGCTGCGGGCGCCGTGCACAGAGTGCGGACCGACGTGGCCGGCCTTCCCGTCGCGCCGGCGCGGGTGCAGATCGCTCAGCAGAGCTGATCAGTCCCGGCCGAATGCCAGCTGCTGCCAGATGGCGCGGTAGTCGTATTCGGTCTCAAGGGCCAGGTTGAGTCGGTTGTAGGAGGCGAAGTCACTGACGACATGGGTGAGCTGCACGATACCCTTGTCGGTGAGGCCGACGCTGCGCAGCCCCTGAATGTCCGCGTCCGTAATCCCGGACGGATCGCCGTTCACTTTCAGGGCGTAGTCGAGCAGGGTTTTCAGGCGCGAATCCCCGACGCCTTCTACGCCGCGTTCGAGCAGCTCCGCCACATAGGCTTCGGCGGTCTGCAGTCCGTGATTGAGAATGGTGCAGAAGGCCGCAGTGCAATAGGGGCAGCCATTGGCCTGTGATACGAGAATGCCGATGTGTTGAATCTCGACCATGTCGAGCTCGCCTGCTTCCCAAAGTACTTTCGTGGCACCGAGCTTGGCCGTGAAGAACTCCGGAAAGTTCAGCTCCACCAGGAAATGATTGGGAACGCTGCCCTCCATTTGCGTCACCCACTCGCAGATGGCGGCAACGGCCGGATCGTCGACCTGCTCAGGCTCGATCAGTTTCACGCGCGTCATGGTGCTCCCTCCTCCGCTCTTGCGGCTGTCTCAGAAGTCGCGGCGCAGTTCGAGTAGGAGCTGCCGCCCACGGTCGAACACACCTTCGTAGACCTGAAAGGCGGTGCCGTGGATACCCGTGATCAGATACTGCTTGTCGCCGAGATTGCGGCCACTGAGCACGGCTGACCAGGCTCGGCTCGGGCTGTGCCAGCGCAGGCTGGCATCGACGAGATGGTAGCTGCCACTGCGAAGCTGCGGCGAGTTGAAAGCATCATTATAGGTGGAAGCCCGATAGCTCCAGTCGACACGGGCAACGAATTCGCCGAACTCGGCAACGTCGAAGGCTTTCGAGAGACCCAGGCTGGCCGTGAAGTCCGGCACTCGCTCGAAGTCGAAATTCTCGCCGATAAGGGTGAGCTCGGTGTCGATGCGGTCATAGCCGGCATCGATCCACGCCAGACTGGCATCGATGAGCCAGCCGTCTCCGGGAGCGGCCTGCAATTCGAGCTCCACGCCCTTGATGGTGGCCTTGCCGATGTTCTCTGTGACCGGCGCGACGCTATTGAACACCTGTACCTGCAGGTCTTCGTAGTCGGTCCAGAACAGGGCGCCGTTGAAGCGAACCCGGCGATCGAGCAGGCGCGATTTGAAGCCGAGTTCGTAGGCCTCGACGAACTCAGGGTCGTAAGTGGGTATGAGGTCGATGTCCGGCGTGCCGGGCGGCGCGGTGAAGCCGGCAACCACGGGCGGAAAGACCCGTTGTGTGAACCCCCCGGATTTGAAACCTTCCGAGTAGCTCGCGTAGAGCATCACTTCGTCGGACACATCGTAGGAAACACTCACCATCGGGGTGAATTCCTTGATGCTGATGCGCTTCTCGACCGGCGGCAGGATGGGCTCACCGGCCTGCAGGAAAGGTGCATCGAGCGCTGCCAGCGGATTGTCGGGGGGTACCACTTCGCTGATGCCGGCAAAGTAATTCTGGAAGATCACCTGCTGGGGCAGAAAGGACTTCCTCTCGTTGGTGTAACGGCCACCAGCCGTAATCTGCAGCCGCTCCGTAACGTCGTAGCTCAGTTGAGCGAAACCGGCCCAGGAACGGTTGTCGAACTCACCGCCGGACTGGAAGTTCGATACCGTGAAGTCGAGGATGTTGACGTTGTCGCCGTCCTCCTCGAAATAGTAGAAACCGACGATCCAATTCATCCGCTCCTGACTGCCGATCAGCTGCAGCTCTTGTGTGAACTGAGTTTGTTCGAGGTCATCGAAATACTGTGCGATACGGTGGGGAGAGTGGTCACCGTCGCGGGCGAAGCTTGCATCGAGGTCGCGCCAGGCGGTGATCGACTTCAGCGTCGTGGTCGGTGTCAGCTCATAGCTGAGGGTTGCCGATGCGGCATAGAGGTCGCTCTTCGAAAAGGCTGGCGCGGTGCCTTCGTTGCGACCTTCGGTGCCGATGTAGCGCGCGTCGAAGCAATTCGGTGCATCGGGATTGAAGGTGACGCCGTTTCCGGCCGGGTCGGTAGCCGCGCAGGGGACGCCCGGTGCGGTTGCGCCCACCGTCACGTTGTGGATGAAGGCCATCGGCGGTGGCGGTGCCGCCACGACCCCCTCGAGTTGACTGAGATCAGTGAAGTCGATGTCCAGCAGGCGCAGGGCAGGGCCGTTCTCCCTTCTGCGCGTGGCCTCGAAGGTGAAATCGCCGGCGAAGCGATCATTGGGCTCGAAGGCGAGCGCGATGCGCCCGGTAAGGGTGTCCTCGTCGCCGAGATCGATGCCGTCGCTGCGCTTGACGTAGCCGTCCTGTTTCAGGGAAGCCGCTGTCACTCTTGCAGCCAACGTCTCGCTCACTGGAATGTGCAGCGCGCCCTTGATGCGGCGCAGGTCATCGGTACCTCCCGTGACCGAAACGTGCCCCTCGAACTCGCCGCCGGGCTGAGGTTTGACGGTGGTCACGGAGATTGCGCCACCGATGGTATTGCGGCCGAACAGGGTGCCTTGAGGCCCGCGTAGCACCTCGAGCCGCTCGATGTCGACGATGTCGAGGATGGCGCCCACGGATCGCGCCACATACACACCATCAACGTAGAGTCCCACACCCGGTTCGGTGGTCGGCAGGAACTCCTTCTGACCGATGCCGCGCAGGTAGATCGCGGCGGAATTGGAGGCGCCACCAAAGCTGGGGTTGTTCTCCAGCGTCAGGCTGGGGACGAAACGTGCTACGTCATCGAGACGTTGGACGCCGCGGTAATCGAGCGCCTCACCGCTATAGGCCGAAATCGCGATGGGCGCGTCTTGCAGGTCTTCTGCGCGCATGCGTGCCGTGACGACGATCTCCTCGACCATGCGTCCAGCGCGTTCGCGGGCCGTTTCTTCTGCCAGCGCGTTAGTGGAACCGGCACAGAGGAGTACCAGTGCAGGGAACACTGCCCCTCCACGGACGGGACTGTTGGACATGATGAGCGACCCCCTTGTCGCGTTGTTGTCGTTGTCTGCCGTCGTGACGACCGGGCGGATTCTCAAGCGATGACCGGCACGGACTTCAGGGCTTCGGCCAGATCCGCATCGGAGAGATCCAGATCCACCATCTCACCACTGAGATACTTGTCGTAAGCCGCGAGATCGAGATGACCATGGCCGCACAAGGCCGTCAGGATCACCTTTTCCTCCCCGCTTGCCTTGCACGCCAAGGCCTCGCGGATGGCTGCGGCGATGGCGTGGGTGGGTTCCGGTGCCGGTACGATGCCTTCACTGCGGGCAAACTGCAGGGCTCCGGCGAAACATTCGGTTTGTGGAATGGAGATCGCCTCCACCAGCCCGAGCTCGTAGACGTGGGATACCAGGGGCGCCATGCCGTGGTAGCGCAGACCACCTGCATGAATCGGCTCGGGAATGAAGTCGTGACCCAGGGTGTGCATCTTCATCAGCGGCGTGAGGCCCGCGGTGTCGCCGAAGTCGTAGCGGTACTGGCCGCGGGTCAGGGTGGGGCAGGCTGCGGGCTCGACGCAGCGGATCACCGGATTCATCTTGCCGGCGAGCTTTTCCCGCAGGAATGGGAAGGCGAGGCCACCAAAGTTCGACCCGCCGCCGGTGCAGCCGACGAGCACGTCAGGCGTTTCGCCAACCTTGGCAAGTTGCAGCAGGGCTTCCTCACCAATGATGGTCTGGTGCAGCAGGACATGGTTGAGCACGCTGCCGAGCGCGTAACGCACGCTGGAATCCGTCACGGCTTCGCTGACGGCCTCGGAAATGGCGATGCCCAGGGAGCCCGGATGATCGGGATTCTCGGCCAGTAGCGCGCGGCCGAATTCGGTGCGGTCCGAAGGGCTCGGGTACACCTTGCCGCCCCAGATCTCCATCATGGTCCGGCGGTAGGGCTTGGCGCGATAGGACGCTGCGACCTGCCAGATTTCGCATTCCAGGCCGAACTGCGCGCACGCGAATGCCAGGGAACTGCCCCACTGTCCGGCTCCCGTTTCGGTCGTGAGTTTGCGGATGCCTTCCTGGGCGTTGTAGTAAACCTGCGGCACGGCGGTATTGGGCTTGTGAGAGCCCGCTGGACTGACGCCTTCGTACTTGTAAAAGATCTTTGCGGGCGTATCGAGCAGCTTCTCGAGGCGCCGGGCCCGAAACAGCGGACTCGGACGCCATAGCCGATAGACGTCGAGGATGGCCTCGGGAATGTCGATGTAGCGCGCCTGGCTCATTTCCTGCTCGATCAGCGCCTTCGGAAAGAGCGCTGCGAAATCGTCGCCGGTTGCCGGCTTCATGGTGCCGGGGTGCAGCGGCGGAGGAGGCGGCTCGGGCAGATCCGGCGCGATGTTGTACCAGCGCGTGGGCATCTCGTGCTCTTCGAGGAGAATCTTCGTGTAGTTACTCATCAGGCCGGATCCATCAGGGCGTCAACTAGGGATTTCGGGCGACCGGGGATGATAGGGGCGTACCCGCAGGAACGAAAGCGGGTTATGCGTCGAGTGTGTGCGGTGGTCTCTGTGACGCAGATGGCGCATGGATGCACTACGAGAACGGGTCGTTCAGCATCTGCATGCCCATCGTTTGCAGGTTCTTCTCGATGATCTCGTCGGCGTGTTCGATCAGATGGTCCAGATCATCCAGTGCGTGAATGAAGCGGCCGGACAGACGGTCTGCCTTGCCCGAAGCGAGTGCGACCACCAGTTCGCCTGTCTTCTCGATGGGCACCCATTGATCAGCCGGAATGTCTGCGAACTGAGGCCGGTCGGTCATGTCTGTCGCGACCAATCCCGGGCTGATGATGAACACGGATACGCCGAACTCTTTGGCGCCTTCGGCAAGGCAGGAGTTCCATCTGAACAGTGCGGCTTTACTGGAGGCATAGGGCGATGCGCCAGGGTTCGGGTAGGTTCCGATGAGGCTGCCGACATCGATGATGCGCCCGGTGCGCTGTCGGCTCATGTGCTGCATCACAGCCTGCGTGCAAATGTAGGGCCCTTTGACGTTCACCTCATGAACCGCCCACCACTCCTCCACTGGGAGATCCCAGGGATTGCGGCTCCCTGCGCCGATGCCAGCGTTGTTGACCAGTAGATCGATACTGCCGTGGGTGTCGATGATTCGGTTCACCGCTGACTCGACGCCAGATTGATCCGTCACATCCAACGTCGTGCATTCGCAGCGTCCCCCTGCAGCTTCGATATGCGCCTGGACAGGAGTCAGGCTTGCCACATTCCGTGCAGACAGCACGACGGTCGCGCCTGCCGCGGCCAGATCAATCGAAACTTGTTTGCCGATGCCGCGATTTGCGCCCGTGATCAAGGCCACCTGTCCGGACAGTGCGTCTGCCATGGCTGCTTCTCGCTCATTGTCCCGTCGAGTTGCGGCACCCGATTGTAGTCGGGGGCGTCAGACTGTCGAAACACGGCGAGGTAAGGCGGGGAGCGTCCCGGCCGTGAGCCCGCCGAAACCGGCGAGCGGCTTCGAGCGATACCAGGCACAGGCGATGAGCGTTGACCCCAAGCGTGGCTCGACTTGATTGAGGATCTCAAGCGATTCGCGCGGTCGCTACTGTATCGAAGAGCATTAGGTAAAATCTAATAAAACATCCTAAGATACTGGTTTGTATGTATTAATAGAGCCTGAGGGCTGCCTCTCGCGGCCAATGCCGCGGCATCAGGCAGCCCGTGAACGGCGGCTTCGGACGGCTCCGAGGCAAGTGTCGACAGCGCCACAAGGC
>SLQW01000047.1 GCA_007131295.1 Pseudomonadales bacterium
GAGCTCTATCCCATCGCGCTCGAGGGCGCGCTGAAGCTCAAAGAAATCTCCTATATTCACGCCGAGGGCTACCCCGCAGGCGAGCTCAAGCACGGCCCGCTCGCGCTGGTGGATGCAGAGATGCCCGTGATCGCGGTCGCACCCAACGACGAGCTGCTGGAGAAACTGCAGTCCAACCTGCATGAGGTCCGCGCTCGCGGCGGTCAGCTGTTCGTTTTCGCCGACGAGGCGGTGAGCTTCCGCGAAGAGCCTGGCGTGACGGTCATCCAGATGCCGGCGGTGAACACCTTCGTCGCGCCGATTCTCCACACCGTGGTGCTGCAGCTTCTCGCCTATCACGTCGCGGTCTTGCGCGGAACCGATGTCGATCAACCGCGGAATCTGGCGAAGTCCGTGACCGTGGAATGACGAGCGCGCCGGCATAACGGCGCAGGAAGCAGGCATGGATCTGACTCACATCCTCGAAGGCCTGAACCCGGCCCAGCGTGAGGCGGTCGCCGCGCCGCCCGGCCATCTGCTCGTGCTTGCCGGGGCCGGCTCCGGCAAGACCCGGGTCCTGGTGCACCGCATCGCCTGGCTTATCGAGGCGGAAGGCGTGTCCCCGCATGGCCTCATGGCTCTGACTTTTACCAACAAGGCTGCGGCGGAGATGCGTCATCGTACCGAGGCGCTGCTGCAGATGCCGGTGGGTCAACTCTGGGTCGGCACCTTCCACGGCATCGCCCATAGGCTGCTGCGGCACCATTGGCAGGAGGCGCATCTGCCGCAAGGGTTTCAGATCCTCGACGCGGATGATCAGCAGCGCCTGGTGCGCCGGATCATGAAGAGTCTGGATCTGGACGAGAAGCGCTGGCCTGCGCGGCAGGCGGTCTGGTTCATCAACAGCCAGAAGGAGGAGGGCCGACGAGCGCGCCACCTCGACCCTGACGGTGGTCTTTTCGAGGCGACCATGCGCAAGGTCTACGCGGCCTACGAGGAGGCAACCGAGCGTGGCGGCATGGTGGACTTCGCAGAACTGCTCCTGCGCAGCCACGAACTCTGGCTGGATGACCGCCATCTGCTCGAACACTACCAGCGCCGTTTCCGGCACCTGCTGGTGGACGAGTTTCAGGATACGAACACCCTCCAGTACGCCTGGCTGCGCGTCCTCGCCGGCGACAGCGCCCAGGTGATGGTCGTGGGCGATGACGACCAGTCGATCTACGGCTGGCGCGGCGCGCGCATCGAGAATCTGCACAGCTTCCAGCGTGACTTTCCCGATGTCCGGCTGGTCCGCCTGGAGCAGAACTACCGCTCTACCGGGACCATACTCGCCGCAGCGAATGCCCTGATCACCCACAACGCCGAGCGGCTCGGGAAGGAGCTTTGGACCAGTGGTGAAACGGGCGACCCCCTGCGCCTTTATGCCGCGCATAACGAACTCGATGAGGCCCGATTCATTGCCGAGCGGATCGAGGAATGGATAGAGAACGGCGGCAGTGCCGGAGAGGTGGCGGTTCTTTACCGTTCCAATGCCCAGTCCCGCAACCTCGAAGAGGCCCTGTTGCGGCTCGACATTCCCTACCGCATTTATGGTGGCCTGCGGTTCTTCGAGCGGGCGGAGATCCGCAATGCGCTCGGCTACATGCGGCTGCTCGCCAATCGCCATGCGGATGCGGCGTTCGAGCGGGTGGTGAATACCCCGACGCGCGGCATCGGCGAGAAGACGCTGGAGCAGCTGCGCCAGTACGCGCGCAGCGAGGGCATCTCACTCTGGAGTGCCGCGCTCTCTGCAAGCGCCGACGGTGGCCGCGGCGGTCGAGCGCTGAAAGCCTTCATCGAACTCATCGACGAACTCGACGAGGGGACCTCCGGCATGGCGTTGCACGAACTCACCGAGCACGTGATCCAGGTATCCGGTCTCTATGAGTTCCACGGCCGGGAGAAGGGCGAGCGCGGTCTGGCGCGCCGGGAGAATCTGGATGAGCTCGTAACCGCTGCTCGCCAATTCACCGGGGAACTGCTGCTGCCCGTGGACGAGGACGGTGACGAGACGCTTTCGGAGCGGCGTCTGCTCGAAGAGTTCCTGAACCTTGCCGCGCTCGAAGCTGGCGACGCCCAATCCGGCAGTCCAGCTGAATCAGTGCAGCTGATGACGCTGCACTCGGCCAAGGGTCTGGAGTTTCCCCTGGTGTTTCTTGCGGGCGTCGAAGAAGGCCTCTTTCCTCATCGGATGGCGCTGGAAACGCCGGGCGGACTCGAGGAGGAACGCCGCCTTTGCTACGTCGGCATCACCCGGGCCATGCAGGAGCTCTATCTGACCTTCGCAGAGAGCCGTCGCCTGCACGGCAGCGACAGTTATAACCGGCCGTCACGCTTTCTCCGGGAGATCCCGACCGAGCTGCTCGAGGAAGTCCGCCTGAGCGGCTCGGTGACTCGACCGCTGGGAACGCCTTCGGCGGAAGCGGAGGCAGGGATCGCGCTCGGAGTCCGGGTATGCCATCCGACCTTCGGGGAGGGTGTCGTCGTCGAGAGCGAAGGCGAGGGCCAGCGTGCTCGAGTGCAGGTCAACTTCGACGCGGTGGGCGCCAAGTGGCTGATCCTGGGCATGGCCAGCCTCGAGGTCCTGGACTGACTTTTAGCCTGCATATCTCACCGATGCGCGAAGCGAGGGCGTGGAGATGCCGGGAAAGACAAGGCGCGCGACAGTTCGGGCGCGCAGGCGTACTTTACAGTACGTCGAGCACCCGGACCGAGCGCAACGCTGGATTTCCCGGTAGATCCGCGTCCGCAGCCGTGAATCGGTGAGATTTGCAGGCTAGGCCAGCGCGCGGTCGATGATCAATCCGAGCAGGATCAGAAGGCCGACGGCGTTGTTGCTGCGGAAGGCGCGGAAACAGGCATCGAGGTCACGTCCCCGGATCAGCCACTGCTGCCAAATGCATACCGCCGCTGCGGATGCGATGCCTGCATGGTAGGCCAACCCGAACTCCAGGCGTTCTCCGAGCAACAGTAACGAGAACAGAAACGCGAGCTGCAGGACACCGATCATGAGCCGATCGAGATCGCCGAACAGGATGGCGGTCGACTTGATGCCGACCTTCAGATCCCAGGGGCGGTCGACCATGGCGTACTCGGTGTCATAGGCCACGGTCCAGAGTAGATTGGCGACGAACAGCAGCCACGCCACTTCGGGAACGCCGCCGGTCTCCGCGGCGAAGGCCATGATGATGGCCCAGGAGAACGCAGCGCCGAGGAAGAGTTGCGGCAGGTGCGTCATGCGTTTGGTGAACGGATACAGTGCGGCCAGCCCGACCGCCACCGGCGCAAGCATGATCGTCAAAGCGTTGGTAAAGAGCACCAGGACGAAGGCTGCGGCCAGCAGCGCAGCGGCCAGGATCAGGGCCTCGCGACTGCGGATACGGCCCTCTGGCAAGGGTCTGCGGCGGGTGCGCTCGACGTGACCATCGAAATCCCGGTCAGCCCAGTCGTTGATGACGCAACCTGCGGAGCGCGTGAGTACCACCCCAAGGGTGAAGATCACCAGGTTCGCGACGCTAGGTATACCGTCAGCCGCTACCCAGAGCGCCCAGAGGGTCGGCCACAGCAACAGCCCGATGCCCACCGGCCGGTCGAGCCGGGTGATCTCCAGCCAGACGGGCAGGCGGTCGCGCACACGGTCAAGGGTGGAATCCATCGTCGTTCGGAGTCCGTCAGTCGCTTCGCGTGGTTCGGTTCCCTGAGTCTAGTCCACGCAGCGATTCCAGCAGAAGCAGCGGCTCTCGGTGGATGCGGAACCGGGAAAGGCGCAGCAGGTGCCCTTTGCAGGTGCGTCCGAAGCAGCGCAGATCCCGGATGACGCCTGGGCGCAGACGATCGCCCAGAAACAAGAGGTCCATCAACGGCCGGTCGCCAAGACGACGCAGTGCAGCGCGTAGCTGTACCGCGTCGGGTGGCACCAGCGTGCGCGCTTCGAGGCGTTCGGCGCCGCCCGCAAAAAGACGGATCTCGCGGCACCAGAAGCCGCCGCGCAGATTGCTCTCGAGCATCCGGGCCTCGCCCGGATGGGGGACGATCAGACCTTCACGCAAGCGTTCGACCCGCACGGGACCGAAGCGCTCGGCCAGTGCGCGAGTCATGGAGCCTTCCCTCTTGAGTAGCTCGATATCTTCGGCAGCGGCGTCGCCACCGCACAGAAGAGTGCACAGCGGTTCGGGAACAGTGGTTAGCATGGCGGGGATCATCATTGCCGGCGCACTGTGCGCGATGCCTTACGCCTTGGCAATGCCGATTGGGACCACCTTCGCCGGGGCACGCCGCCAGATTGATTTCTGCGCGCCTGATCAGTAGTTTACTGCGCCTTCGCAACCGCTCCCGGAGTTCGGCATGAAGAAGTGGCAATGCATCGTCTGTGGCTGGATCTATGACGAGGCCGAAGGCTACGAAGACGAGGGCATTGCGCCTGGTACGGCCTGGGAGGACGTGCCCGAGGATTTCGTTTGTCCGGAGTGTGGGGTCGGCAAGGAAGACTTCGAGATGATCGAGGTGGGTTGAGCAGCCAGGCGCGATGACGCGCCCTGACATTGCTGCAATTGCGATCCGGACCCGCGACGGCTAGCGTTAGCGCTTTGCCCGCCGCGGACCTGTCATGAGCCTTACTGCCCGCATCCTCACCGGCATGGCTGCCGGATTCCTGCTCGGTTCTATCGTCCATGCGCTCGGCCTCGACGCGGAGGGGTACTTTCGAGCTTTCGTGATCGACGGCCTGCTCGATGTCGGTGGACGCATCTTCATCGCTTCGCTACAGCTGCTTGTCGTTCCTCTGGTGCTGGTGTCGCTGGTCTGCGGCGCAAGTAACCTGAGCGACGGTGCGACGCTGGGCCGGCTGGGTGGCAAGACGCTGGCCCTCTACCTCTTCACCACCGCCTCGGCTATTACTCTGGCCCTTGTCACTGCGCTCATGGTGCGTCCCGGAAGCGGGATCGACGCCGATATGGACGTGGAGTTCGAGGCGCAGACGCCGCCAAGCTTCAAGGAAGTGATCCTGGACATCTTTCCCACCAATCCGGTGGAGGCGATGGCCGAAGGCGCGATGCTGCAGATCATCATCTTCGCGCTTCTTTTCGGTTTTGCTGTCGCGCGTGCCGGCCAAGCGGGCGCTCGAATCAAGTCCATGTTCGAGGATCTCAACGCCGTCATCATGCGGCTGGTGACGATACTGATATGGCTCGCGCCCTACGGTGTCTTCTGCCTGATGGCGACGCTGTTCGCGACCATGGGTTGGGGCGAGATCAGAACGCTCGCCGCGTACTTCTTCACTGTGGCAGGGGTGCTGCTCATGCATCTCTGTCTCGTGCATCCCACATTGCTGGTTCTGCTCGGTCGGGTGTCACCGAAGACGTTCTTCCTGAAGATGCGGGAACCGATGCTGGTGGCGTTCTCCACCTCGTCGAGCGGGGCAACCCTCCCGGTTACCTTGAAGACGGTGCGTGCGCGTCTCGGTGTGCGCAACGAGGTCGGTTCGTTCACGGTTCCGCTCGGCGCAACCATCAACATGGACGGTACGGCGATCATGCAGGGCGTGGCCACCGTGTTCATCGCCGAGTACTACGGCATCGACCTCGGTCTCGCCGAGTACCTCATGGTCATTCTTACCGCGACGCTTGCCTCGGTGGGGACGGCGGGCGTCCCCGGCGTGGGGCTGATCATGCTCACCATGGTTCTTCAGCAGGTCGGCCTGCCGGTCGAAGGGATCATGCTCATCATCGGTGTCGATCGTCTGCTCGACATGATGCGCACCGCGGTGAACGTCGCCGGCGATGGAATGGTCGCGACGGTCGTGGCGCGCAGTGAAAAGAAGCTCGACCTAGAGCGCTTCGATGACATGGACGCATCGGCGGACGACGAGGACGAGAAGGTGCCCACCTCGGCGGCGTGACTGCGGGTTCAGGCGTGAGCATAGCGAGCGCGACTGCCGAGCCAGCGCTCGACGATGCGTTCGGCTTGGCCCGGATCGCTCTCGAGCAGTTCTCGTGCCCGGGCCTGAACTACGGGCAGCAAATCCCGGTCGCGAACGAGGTCCGCGACCCGGAGGTCGACCAATCCGGTCTGGCGCGTCCCCAACAGCTCTCCGGGGCCGCGCAGTTCGAGATCCTTCTCCGCAATCACGAAGCCATCTGTGCTTTCGCGCATCACCTTGAGCCTTTGCCGTCCGGTCTGCGACAGCGGCGGTTGATAGAGCAGCACGCAATGGCTTTCGGCGGCGCCACGACCTACGCGTCCGCGCAGTTGGTGCAGCTGTGCGAGGCCCAGGCGCTCGGCGTTATCGATAACCATCAAGGAGGCGTTGGGGACGTTGACACCGACCTCGATCACCGTTGTGGCCACCAGAAGATCCACCTCTCCCGCCTCGAACGCTGCCATGACGGCGGCCTTGTCCTCGCCCTTCAATCGGCCGTGGACGAGGCCGATGCGAAGGTCCGTTAGCGCCTCGCCGAGCAGCTGCGCGGTGTCCTCCGCTGCCTGCGCTTCGAGCACGTCGGATTCCTCGATCAGGGTGCAGACCCAGTAGGCCTGCCGGCCTGCACGGCAGGCGGCGCTGACCCGCTCGATCACTTCGGCGCGACGTTCCTGACCCACCACGGCGGTTGTCACCGGCGTCCGCCCCGGCGGGAGCTCGTCGAGAACGGACAGTTCGAGATCGGCATAGGCGCTCATGGCGAGTGTCCGCGGGATCGGCGTGGCGGTCATCACCAGCTGATGGGGGACGCGCTCCCCGCCGCGCAGTGCCTGCTCACCCTTGGCCCTGAGGGCCAGGCGCTGATGCACCCCGAATCGATGCTGTTCGTCGATGATCACGAGGGCAAGATCGGCAAACGTCACCTCGTCCTGGAACAGCGCATGGGTGCCGATGGCGAGACCGGCCTCGCCGCTGGAGACCCGGGCAGCCTCATGACGACGCTGGGCGGCTCGTTGGCGTCCGGTAATCAATGCCACCTTGAGATCGAGGGGCTCGAGCCAATCGCGCAGGGTTCGTGCGTGTTGTTCGGCCAGCAGTTCGGTGGGCGCCATGAGCGCAGTCTGGGCTCCGTTGCCGGCGGCGATCAGTGCCGCGGCGGCGGCTACCACGGTCTTCCCGGAGCCCACGTCCCCCTGCAGCAGGCGGAGCATCGGAGCGCCAACGGCGAGATCGGCGCTGATCTCGGCGATGACCCGATTCTGGGCTGCAGTCAGCGGGAACGGCAGACTTTGTCGGAAGCGCTCGAGAGCCTCGCTGTGAGCCGCGAGTTTCGGCGCCGGCTGGCTGCGGACGCGCCGACGGGCATCGAGCAGCGACAGGTGATGTGCCAGCAGTTCGTCTAGGGCAAGTTGGCGCTGGGCCGGGTGGCGGCCGGACTCGAGGTCCGCGAGGGAGATGTCGGGGGTAGGTCCGTGCAACAGCCGCAGGGCTTCGGTGAAGTCGGCTTCGAAAGTAGAGGGCTTGCGCGCGAGAATCTCGAGGGCCTGGCTGCACAGGGTACGGATGCGCTGCTGGCTCACACCTTCGGTGATCGGGTAGACCGGCGTCAGACGGTCCGGTAGCGGTGGAGCCGCGGCGCCGATGACCCGGTACTCGGGATGATAAAGTTCGAGGCCGGTGGCCCCGCTGCGGGCTTCGCCGTAGCAGCGGACCCGCTTGCCGGGCTCGAGCTGAGCTCGCTGTGCTGGCGAGAAATGGAACAGACGCAGGGACAGGGTTCCGGTGCCGTCCTGCACGCGACAGAGGAAGCTGCGTCGACGCCCGAACACGACGTCGGCAGCGAGGATGGTGCCCTCGATGACGGCACTGGTTCCTGGGCGAAGGCTGCCGATGGGCGTCAGGCGGGTGCGGTCCTCGTAGCGCAGCGGTAGGTGGAACAGCAGGTCCTGGACCCGGTGGAGGTCGAGACGCGCGAGCCGCTCGGCAAGCGTCGCGCCGACGCCGCGCAGCTGCCGGACCGGATCGGCGAGTCCGACGGACGGAGCAGGTGCGGAGCGGTTGCGGGTCATGGTTGCGCTGGCGCTGACGTAGTCGATGGGAGTCTAACTGCATGCAGGGAGCCGTGCTGAAGAGTCGCCGCATCGGCGTGATTGGCCTGGGTGATCTCGGCTCGGCGGTGGCGCTCCGCCTGCTCGAGGCCGGGGCGCGGGTGACCGGCGTCCGGCGCGGCGACGGCGCTCCGCCAGGCGTGGTGCTGCGGCGCGCCGATCTCGCGGACCCGGAGACACTACGGCGGTTGCCAGAGGATCTGGAGGCGCTGGTGGTCAGTGTCACGCCTGACGCCTATGACCTCGACGGGTACCGCACGACGTATCTGGAGGGCGCTGAGCACCTGGCGCTGGCGCTGGCGGGGCGCCCTTTGCGACGCGTCCTCTGGGTGTCCAGCACCGGCGTCTATGGCGAACAGGGCGGTGGCGATGTGGACGACGCCACAGCGGCGGAACCTGACAGCGAACGCGGGCGCATTCTGCTCGCTGCAGAACAGGCTCTTGCTGCCGGCGGCTGGCCGGTGACCGCCTTGCGCCTGGCTGGCATCTACGGGCCGGGACGGACCGCCCTCATCGATCGCGTTCGCGCCGGGCGCGGCGTTCCGCCAGAGCCGGTGCACTGGACCAACCGCATTCATCGGGATGACGCAGCGGCGGCCATCGTCTTCCTGCTCGAGCAGAGTTTTGCGGGTGTGCCGTTGCCGGATACGGTCATCGGCAGTGACGGCTCACCGACGCCGCGGCACGAAGTGGTCAACTGGCTTGCCTCGCAGCTCGGTGTCGAACTGACGCTTGACGCGGTGGATGCGGGTCCGCGGGCACCTAGCCGACGCCTGTGGCCTCGGGCCCTCCAGGAACTTGGCTTTCGCTGGCGTTATCCGAATTTTCGGGAAGGCTACCGGTCGATGCTTGCCACGCCGCCCTGATCGGCCTGGATCAGGCGGGCAGGCGCAGGATCGCTTCCACCTCGACCGCAGCGCCCTTGGGCAGGGCGGCTACGCCAACCGCCGCCCGAGCCGGGTAGGGCTCAGCGAAGCGCTCTGCCATAGCTGCATTGACCCGCGAAAAATCCTCGAGGTCCGTGAGGTAGACGTTGATTTTGACGCAGTGGGCGAGATCGCCGCCGGCGGCGCGTGCCACCGCCTCCAGGTTGTCGAACGCCTGCGCGATCTGGGCGTCGATGTCGCCTCCCACCAGCTCACCGCTGGCGGGATCGAGCGGAATCTGGCCCGAAAGGAACAGCAGCTCGCCAGCGCGCACCGCCTGAGAGTAGGGGCCGATCGCCGCGGGAGCCTGATCGGTATGGATGGGTTCGAACGGCCGGTTCATGTCAGTTCTTGCTCCGGGACAGGCCGATGACGCTGTTGAGCGCGCGCAGGCGCCGCATGATGCGAGCCAGGTGCACGCGGTCGTGGACGCCGAGTCCGATGCTGACCGTGGACAGGCGCGGATTGCGTTCCTCGGTGTTGATCTTCTCGATGCTGGCGTCGAGGCTGGTGATCAGGGCGGCGAGCTCGGCTATGACGCCCTTCTGCGGTACCACCTCCAGCCGCAGTTCGGCAGAGAACTCGCCCTGCACCTGGTTCGCCCAGCGCACCTCCTGCAGGATCTCCTCCCGCTTTTTGCGCAGATCCCCGAGATTGCGGCAGGTCTCACGGTGAATCACCAGACCCCGTCCCGAGCTGATGTGACCGACGATGGGGTCTCCAGGTAATGGGTAGCAACACTTGCCGTACGTCACGACCATGCCCTCGGTGCCGCGGATGGCCAGCGAGCCGCTGGGCTGCACTGCCACCGTGTCGTCCTCGGATCCGACGTCGGCAGCGGTGAGCTTGCGCGCGATCACGTACGCCATACGATTGCCGAGGCCGATGTCCTCGAGCAGATCTTCGACGCAGGCGAAACCGAGTTCGTCCAGCGCCGCCTGCACCCGCTCTTCTGGAATCTCCTGCAGTGACATGTGGACATTTGCCAGCGAGCGGTTGAGGAGACGACGGCCGAGCGCGCGGGACTCGGCGACCTTCTGATGCTTGAGTGCATGGCGGATCGAAGAACGCGCCTTGCCGGTCACCACAAACGACAGCCAGTCCGGACTCGGGCGCGCATCTTCGGCGGTGATGATGTCCACGGTCTGGCCGCTGGCCAGCTGGCTCGACAGAGGTGCAAGGCGGCGGTCGATGCGGCAGGCGACGCAGGTATTGCCGATATCGGTGTGTACGGCATAGGCGAAGTCGACCGGCGAAGCGCCTTGGGGCAGTTCCAGGATCCGGCCCCTGGGCGTGAACACATAGACCTCGTCCGGGAACAGGTCGATTTTGAGGTTCTCGATGAACTCCATGGAGTCGCCGGCGCGCTGCTGCAGCTCGAGCAGGCCCTTTACCCATTGCCGGGCGCGGGCGTGGCTGCCCGCCACCGGAGTGCCCGCCGGTTCGTCGTCCGATTTGTACAGCCAGTGTCCGGCAATGCCGTTGTTCGCGACAGCCTCCATCTGGTGGGTACGGATCTGAATCTCGATCGGCACCCCGTGCATTCCGAACAGTGTCGTATGCAGAGACTGATAGCCGTTCGACTTGGGAATCGCGATGTAATCCTTGAAGCGGCCCGCCACCGGCTTGTAGAGGTTGTGCACGGCGCCCAGTACGCGGTAGCAGGTGTCGACCTTGTCGACCACGATGCGAAAGGCGAAGACGTCCATGATCTCGGAGAACGACTTCCGCTTCTGTTTCATCTTGCTGTAAATGGAGTACAGGTGCTTCTCGCGCCCGACTACGGTTGCCTCGAGCCCTTCCCGCTGGAGGCAGTCGCGTAGCGCTTCCTCGACCTGCACCACGAGTTCGCGTCGGTTGCCGCGTGCGGCCTTCACGGCGCGGGCGATGCGCTCGGCACGCATGGGGTAGAGTGCAGCGAAGCCCAGATCCTCGAATTCCACCCGCAGTTCGTGCATGCCGAGACGGTTGGCGATGGGGGCGTAGAAGTCCAGCGTCTCGCGGGCGATGCGTACACGCTTCTCCGCGCCCAGGGCGCCGATGGTGCGCATGTTGTGCAGGCGATCGGCGAGCTTGACCAGAATCACGCGGATGTCGCGCGCCATGGCCATGGCCATCTTCTGGAAGTTTTCGGCCTGGGCTTCGGCCCGGGACTGGAAGATTGTTGCCAGCTTGGAGACGCCATCGACGAGGTCGGCAACCTCGGCACCGAACCGGTCGCGCAGCGTCTTCTTGACGACGCCCGTGTCCTCGATGACGTCATGCAGCAGTGCAGCCATCAGCGTCTGATGGTCCATGTGCATGTTGGCGAGGATGTAGGCAACCGCGAGCGGGTGGGTGATATAGGGATGCCCAGTGCGCCGCATCTGGCCCTCGTGGGCAGCCTCGGCATAGGCATAGGCGCGTTCGACCTCGGCTATGGCGTCCGCGCCCAGATAAGTCCGCAGACGCTCGACGAGCATCTTCAGCGTGATAATGGGTTCGGCGGACGGTTCGCGGACCGCCCGGGCCGGAGGCAAGCTCCGGGCTACGGCTTCAGTCGAGGATGGGGTCGTCGCTCTCGGCATGGCGCGGCGCAGGTTGCGGCAGGCTGAAACCGAACTCGTCGCGGCCCTGGCGATCTTCCTCGTCCAGGATGCTGACATCGACAAAGCCGGCCGCGATCTCCCGCAGAGCGATGACGGTTGGCTTGTCGTTTTCTTCCGGCAGCTTGGGGTCACGGCCACCCGTGGCGAGTTGGCGCGCGCGCTTGGAGGCGATCATGATCAGCTCGAAGCGGTTGTCGACCTTGTCCAGGCAGTCCTCCACGGTGATGCGGGCCATCGGGTTCTCCTCGGTCGCCCGCGGTGCGGGCAGGGTTTACGAGACAGCCCGTCAGTTTACCTGACCGTCGTCCTGCTGCCCAGCCGCGCTGGCGGGGCCGCTGGGGTCAAGGAGGGCTGTTATCAATCGCGCGTGGCGCACACTCTGGGCTCTGCGGTGCAGCCGTTCTGCGCGAACGATGGCGCAGAGATCGGCGACGGCTTCGTCGAAGTCGTCGTTGATCACCAGATAGTCGTACCGATCATGATGGCTCATCTCGAGGCGCGCCTCGCCCAGGCGACGGCGGATCACGTCCTGATCGTCCTGGCCGCGATCCTCCAGGCGCCGCGCGAGGATTTCCATGGAAGGCGGCAGGATGAAGATGCCGATGGCCTCGGGCATGCGCGATCGCACCTGTTCTGCCCCCTGCCAGTCGATCTCGAGGATGACGTCGCCACCTTCATCGAGGCGCTGTTCGACCCAGGCGCGGGAGGTGCCGTAGCGGTTGCCGAAGACTTCGGCATGCTCCAGGAAGGCGTTCTCCCGCTGCATTCGCTCGAAGGCTTCGAGCGTGGTGAAGTGGTAATTGATGCCGTCCTCTTCGCGCGGCCGGCGTGGCCGGGTGGTGTGGGAAACGGAGACTTCGATCCGAGGCATCCGCTCCAGCAGAGCCCGGACCAGAGAGGTCTTGCCGGCGCCGGAGGGCGCCGAGAGCACGAACAGGCGACCGGGTGCTGCATCGGGCATGGGGTCGGCTTCCTCAACTCATTCCAGGTTTTGGATCTGCTCGCGGATCTGCTCGATGAGCACCTTGAGATCGACGGCACGAGTGGCGACGTCGGCTCCGCTGGCCTTCGAGGCCAGCGTGTTCGCCTCCCGATTCAGCTCCTGGGCGAGGAAGTCGAGCCTGCGGCCCACCGCGCCACCCGCATCCAGGGTCTGCCGCATGGCCGTGACGTGCGCGCGCAGACGATCGAGCTCCTCTGCCACGTCTGCTTTCTGGGCGAGCATGGCCACTTCCTGCTCCAGGCGACCGGGGTCGAGGTCGGTGGCCAGGCTTTGCGCGCGCTCGCGCAGCCGTGTCCTTAAGGCCTCCACCAACCCGGCAGCCTGCTGTGAGACTTCTGCCGCAATAGCTTCCACTGCGGCCAGACGCTGCTCGATGAGCTTGCGCAGCTGTGCGCCCTCGAGCTCGCGGTGGGCAACGAAGGCGGTGAGGACCTCGTCGACCAGCGCAGCCACCACTGCCCCGACGGTATCGGGATCGGAGTCTGGCTCACGGATGACCCCCGGCCAGCGCAGGACGTCGAGGGGGTCGCTCCGGTCCGCAGCGTCACCGAGCTCTGTGCGGACTTGTGCGAGTGCCTCGAGGACCTGGGCGAGTGTTGCCTGGTCGAGTTCGAGCGTCAGGCCGCCCCCGCCGGTGCGGTCGAGGCGCAGTCCGCACTCTACCTTGCCCCGCTCGCAGCGGGCGCGGATACGCTCACGCAGCACGGGCTCGCTGCTGCGCAACAGCTCTGGCAGGCGCAGCGTCACGTCCAGATAGCGGTGGTTGACGGAACGGATCTCGCAACTGAGCCGTCCCCAGCCGGTATCGTGTTCGCCGCGGGCGAATGCGGTCATGCTGCGAATCATGGTGGCCGCGGTCTCCTGTCGGGGCGCAGCAGTTTACCTTCTGCTGCAGCACGGCGCTCGACGCCGCCGGGGCTGCTATGATCGCGGCCCTTTGCACAGCCCGGAACAGCCTCATGACCTCGATCCGCCCGAGTGGCCGCGCGCCCGCCGACCTGCGTCCGGTGTCCTTTGAACGCGGCTACACCCGCCATGCCGCTGGCTCCGTGTTGGTCAGTTTCGGTGAAACCCGCGTGCTCTGTACGGCCTCGGTCGAGGTCGGCGTCCCTCCATTCCTGCGCGGGCGCGGACAGGGCTGGCTCACGGCCGAGTACGGCATGTTGCCGGGAGCGACCCATACTCGCAGCGATCGCGAAGCCTCTCGTGGGCGTCAGAGCGGGCGGACCCAGGAGATCCAGCGCCTGATCGGTCGCTCCCTGCGAGCCGCCGTCGATCTCGCTGCCCTCGGCGAGCATACGTTGCGCATCGACTGCGATGTCCTGCAGGCGGATGGTGGTACCCGGACGGCAGCGATCACCGGTGCCTGCGTCGCCCTGGTGGATGCTGTCGAGACCATGCGACGGGAGGGCATGATCGTTTCCGAGCCTCTCAAGGGGCTGGTGGCGTCAGTGTCGGTGGGGATCTGGCGGGGGACTCCGGTGCTCGACCTGGACTATGCTGAAGACTCCACGGCGGAAACGGACATGAACGTGGTCATGACCGAGGCCGGTGGCTTCATCGAGCTGCAGGGCACTGCGGAAGGCGCCGCCTTCGACAGCGCTGAGCTTGATGGCATGCTGGCGCTGGCCCGTCAGGGGGCGATCGCGCTGTTCGCCGCGCAGCGGGCTGCGCTAGCCTGATTCAGGACGCGTTCACGCACCGATGAAGATCATGGAAGCGGTAGAGCAACTAAGGCCAGAATGGATCGCAACGGCAGCTGCCGAGGCGAGGCGCCGGGCCTTCATCGATTTTGCCCTGGCGGCAGACGTCCTTTGTTTCGGCGAATTCACGCTCAAGTCCGGTCGCAGCAGTCCGTATTTCTTCGATTCGGGACGTTTTCGTGACGGCCGGGCCCTGAGTCTGCTCGGAGCCTTCTACGCGGCGAACTGGGTCGCGACTGGCCTCGAAGCCGATGTGGTGTTCGGACCGGCCTACAAGGGTATCCCGCTGGCGGCCGCTACCGCTTCGGCTTTGGCCAGGGATCACGGTCAAAACCTGGGTTTCGCCTACAATCGCAAGGAAGCGAAGGATCACGGCGAAGGTGGCCGTCTGGTGGGCGCGGCGCTTTCGGGACGCGTGTTGCTGGTAGATGATGTCATCACCTCCGGCACGGCGATCCGGGAGGTCTTGCCGCTGATCCGGGGCGCAGGGGGCGAACTCGTGGCTATCCTTACTGCGCTGGACCGGCAGGAACGGGGCCGGGATGAGCGGTCGGCGGTACAGGAGCTCGAGGATGAGCTTGGCGTTCCGGTCGTGAGTATTATTGCCCTGGCCGACCTCGAGTCGTGGCTGGGCAGCGCGGGAGACGCGCAATGGCTGAGTGCACTACGCGAATATCGGGAGCGCTACGGATGCGATCCGAGGTCTGCATGAGCATGAAGCGACGATGGTTGGCGTCGGTGTGCATTGCCCTTTTTGCGGTCGGGATTTTGGCTCCGCCGGCCGAAGCTCAGCGGGCGGAGCTCTACCGCTACGTCAACGATGACGGTGTGGTCGTGATTTCGAGCAATATTCCGCCCCGCTATGCCAGCCGCGGTTACACCGTCATCGACGCGCGCGGGCGCGTGTTGCGCGAAGTGCCGCGGCAGCTCACTGCGGAAGAAGTGCGCGTCCGTCAGCAGCAGGAGGCGGAGCGGGAGGAACAGCGCCGCGCTGAAGAACAGCGCCGCGCCCAGGACGAAGAGCTCCTGCGGCTCTATGGCGGACCCGATGAGGTCGCCCAGGCTCGGGACCGTCGTATCGAGAGCATTCAGGCCAACATCGCGCAGCTCACTGCGGCGAAGGCCCGCCTCGAGAGGCAGCAGCGGCAGCTCGAGGCCGAGGCGGCAGAACTCGAGCGTGCAGGGCGGCGTGTACCCGAGCACATCCTCACCAGCCTGACTCGGGTGAGTACCCAGATCGAGGACCGGTCGCAAGAGATCCGCGTGCGCGAAGACGAAATCGAGCGTACCCGGGAAAATTTCGATCGGGATCGTGACCGGGTGGCGCGTCTCCTTGGGGTGCCCGTCGAGCCCACCGACGAAGGCTGAATCGATTCAGGCCCTCATTCCCCTTGGGAGGGGAGATCGGGTGCCTGGCCGGTCGGCCCTTCAGCCCGGAAGCTGCTCGAATAGCGCCGGTCCCAGCCTGGACCACTGCAGATCCCAATTTTCCGTGGGACCACGCCGGAATTCGCTGCGCACGAACTGCATGATCCGGCCTTCGGCGGCGGCGAGCATCAGGTTGGCGGCCACCGCAGCCGGGATACTGGTGCGTAATCCTGAATCGATCTCGCCATCCCTCAGGATGGTCCGCAGTTGGGTTTCCAGCCGATTGTAGAATTGGGCGATGCGCTGCCGCAGGCGATCCGTTTCCCCGGCTAGCGCGTCGCCAGTCAGCAGGCGCGAGAATCCAGGGTTGCGCTCACAGAATGACAGCAGCAGCAACAGCAGGGCATGGCAGCGAGTCACCGGATCCGGCTGCTCATCGAGGATCCTCGTGACGCGGGTGAAGATCGTGTCCTCGATGAACTCGATCAACCCCTCGAACATCCGCGCCTTACTGGGAAAGTGGCGATACAGGGCCGCTTCCGAGACGCCTACCTCGCGTGCGAGCGCGGCGGTAGTGATCCTCGAGCCGGGATGACTCTCGAGCATGCCTGCGAAGGTCTTCAGAATCTGCTCGCGCCGTCCCCCGTTCTCGGCCCGCGCCATGCATTTCTCCTCGATTCGATGCGGATCAGTCGCTGAGCTTTTCGGCGCGCTGATTAGCAGTGATGAGCGTACCCACGCCGGTGTCCGTGAAAATCTCCAGCAGTACGGCGTGCGCGACGCGCCCGTCGATGATGTGCGCGCTGCTGACCCCGTTCTCTACGGCTTCGAGAGCGTGCTGGATCTTCGGCAGCATCCCGCCGTGGATCGTGCCATCGCGGATCAGTTCCTGCACGCGCTGCGCGGTGAGACCGGTCAGCACGCGCCCTTCCTGGTCGAGCAGGCCGGCCGTGTTGGTCAGCAGAATCAGCTTGGAGGCCTTGAGGGCCTCCGCGACCCTGCCGGCGACCACGTCGGCATTGATGTTGTAGGACGCACCGTCCGGGCCGATACCGATGGGCGCAATGACCGGAATGAAATCGGAACGGACGAGCAGGTCGATGACCGCGGTATCGATGCGTTCGACTTCGCCGACATGGCCGATGTCGATGATCTCCGGCGCTGAGAGCTCGGCGTTGGCGGGCTGCGTCGGGTTGCGCTTGATCGCCATGCGGCGGGCACGGATGAGCTCCCCGTCCTTGCCGGTGATGCCGATGGCCCGGCCGCCGTGGGTCTGGATCAGACTGACGATGTCCTTGTTTACAAGGCCGCCGAGGACCATCTGTACCACGTCCATGGTCTGGGCGTCGGTGACGCGCATGCCGTCGACGAAGCGGGACTGAATGCCGAGCCGCTCCAGCAGAACTCCGATCTGTGGTCCGCCGCCGTGGACGACGATGGGATTGATCCCGACCAGTTTCATCAGCACGATGTCGCGGGCGAAGCTGCTCTGCAATGCTTCATCGACCATTGCGTTGCCGCCAAACTTCACCACCACCGTGGTGTTCTGGAAGCGCTGGATGTAGGGCAGTGCTTCGGTGAGCACCTGCGCGATGCGAGCGGCGTCTTGCTGGGTCAGCGGCATGGCGGAAACTCGTGAGCGGTCAGTCGGTGGTGAATTCGAGCGAGGGGTCCACGCGCGCAAGCGCCTTACGGAAGCGCTCCTGAATCGTGGCCAGCGCTTCGGCATCGTCGGCCTCGAAGCGCAAGGTCAAGGTCGGCGCAGTGTTCGATGCTCGGATCAGGCCCCAGCCCTCGGGGTAGTCGACCCGCACACCGTCTATGGTCGTGAGATCACCACCGTCGAAACCCTGCCCGCTTGCCAGGGCATCGATCACCTTGAACTTGCCGGCTTCAGTAGTGGCGATCTTTAGTTCGGGCGTACTGACTGGATTCGGGAATTCATCGAACAGTTCGCCGGCGGAGGCGCCTTCGACCGCGAGAATCTCCAGCAGGCGTGCAGCACTGTAGAGCGCATCATCGAACCCGTACCAGCGTTCGCCGAAACAGATGTGGCCGCTGAACTCGCCCCCGATCAGCGCTCCGGTCTCCTTCATCTTCGCCTTCAGGTGCGAATGTCCCGTACGCCACATGATCGGCCGTCCGCCGTACTCGGCAATGATGCCGTTGAGATTGCGCGAGCATTTGACGTCGAAAATGACGTCGGTGCCGGGGTTGCGGCCGACGATGTCGCGGCAGAAGAGCATGAGCAGGCGGTCCGGCCAGATGATCTCCCCACGCTCGGTGACGACGCCGAGGCGGTCGCCATCGCCGTCGAAGGCGAGGCCGATGTCGGCCCGCTCCGCCTTGATAACGGTCATCAGATCCTGGAGATTGTCTGGATCTGCAGGGTCGGGGTGATGGTTTGGAAAATCACCGTCCACTTCGCAGTACAGCGGCAGCACCTCGCAGCCGATCGCTTCGAGCAGGTTGGGTACCACGTGCCCGGCGATGCCGTTGCCACAATCGACGACCACCTTCAGGGGCTGCGCGAGGGCCACGTCGGAAGCGATCCGCTCGATGTAGTCGGGAATGAGGTCGCGATCCTCCAGCAGCCCCGAACCTTCGCGAAGTCTTCCGTCAATGATCCGGTCGCGCAGTGCGGCGATGCGATCGCCTGCCAGAGCTTCCCCGGCGATCACCACCTTGAACCCGTTGTACTCCGGCGGATTGTGGCTGCCCGTGACCATGACGCCAGAAGTTGCTTCCGTCACATGGGTGGCAAAGTAGAGCACCGGTGTGGGCACCGCACCGATGTCCAGCACGTCGACGCCGCTGGCCAGGATGCCGGCCGTGATGCGTTCCTTGAGCGCTGGCGAGGAGTGGCGTCCGTCGGCGCCAACCACGATCTGCTGCTCGCCGGCCTCTGCTGCTTCGCTGCCAATGGCGCGGCCGATGAGGAAAGCGGTTTCCTCCGTGAGGTTGTCGCCGACGATGCCACGGATGTCATAGGCGCGGAAGATTTCAGCGCTGAGGGCGTCCGTTTCGTCGGCAGGATCTGTCTGGGCTTCGTCGCTGATCTCGAGGAAGTCGTCCGTTACCGGGGGCTCCGGCTGAGGCGCCCCCGGCTGGGGCGCCCCCGGCTGAGGCGCCCCCGGCTCGACCGCCGCCGGTGCTTTGGCCGGGGGCCTGGGTGCCGCTGCCGGGGCGGTGCGGCTCTTGCGCAAAGCCCCGTCGAGGGCAAGCCGGAGAGCACTGTCCGCCGTGGCGACGGGTTCGAGGACGATGCGACCATTCGGTTCGGCGGTCCCTGTTTCGAGCAGGGTCGAACTGCGGTCGACCAGCGTGGTGAGGTCACTTTCCAGCGTCCGCTTGAGGCGCCGATGCCCGAGCAGAATACCGATCAGACCGCCGACGAAGATCAGAGCCAGGCCGGGAGCCAGTTCTGTCCAGGCGACCGGCAATGGCTCGCCACCCTGGCTGCGGTACTCCATGTGCCAGCCGCTGCCGGCGAGATCCCGGCGCAGGGTCGTTCCGGCAGACCCTGCCGCAGAGATGCCGAACTCGACGAAAGCCAGGCGCTCGCCCCCCACGGACTGATCGAGCGTGACCCCGAAACGATCGGCTTCGATGCCACGCAGCACTTCAGCGAGCACCTCGGGCTCGAAGGTGACGAAAACGCTGCCGAGGAGTCGCTCCGCTTCCCCGTTCGCCGCGAGCACCGGGCGGGCCACGTTCACCACCGGCAGGGGGCGACCGTCGAGCCTGAGCGCTTCGGGGCGGGGGCGGGATCCCGTTTCGACGCGCCGGATCATCTCGACGCCGGCGAACGACAGCGGTGGCTCCTCATCGAGGGCGGGTCTCGCCGTACCCGTCGGCAGGATGCGCACGCGCATGACGTCGGGCAGCACGTCGCTTAGCTGTCCCTCGAGACTCTCGCGTGCCAGCGGCAGCTCCTCGGTCAGGACCGAGGCCACCGCGGGCGTCGCTGCGACGTCGTCGGCGATCTGCTGCATCTGGCGGATACGCGACTCGAGCTGGCGTGCCAGGAGATTGGCCTCGCGCTCGAGCTGAGCGCGCTCATGCCGTTCCGCGCCTGGGGTGAGGGCCAGGACTTCCACGAGCACGGCCCCGATTCCGGTGCTTATCAGAAGCAGCGTCACGGCCAGTGCCGGCGCCGCGCCGAGGCGACGCGCGGAGAAAGGGTTGCGGCTGCGACGCGCAGCGGCCAACCCGCCCTGGTCGGACTTTTTCTTGCTCATGATTTTCCCGATTCCCCCTGGGCCCTCGGTGATCCCGCTGCGGGTTCAGCCGAATGCTTCGATCATGATTGAGCGTGATGCTGCCGAGGCGCGGCTTCGATAGCGTGGCGCGCGATGCGTTCGATGAGCAGGCGCGCCAGGGCCGTCTTGGGCATGGCCGGCAGGCACTCCTCACCTTCCGGCGCAACGAGCGTGACACCGTTGTCGTCGCTGCCAAAACCGATGTCGGATCTCGAAACGTCGTTGGCTACCACCAGATCAACGCGCTTTCGCTCCAGTTTAGAACGTGCGTTGGCGATGAGATTTTCCGTCTCGGCGGCAAACGCGACGACGAAAGGCCTGACTTCGCGACTGGCGATGGTGGCGATGATGTCAGGGTTCTCGACCAGGTCCAGCGCCAGGCCTGAGCCCCCTGCGGCCTTCTTGATCTTCTGATCCGCTGCGTTTGCGGGGCGAAAGTCCGCTACGGCGGCAACGCCGATGAAGACATCGGCGTCCTGGGCTGCGGCCTCTGCGGCCGCGAGCATGTCTCGCGCTGTCGTCACGTCCACGCGTGTGACCCCTGCTGGCGTTGGTACCGCAACCGGACCCGCGATCAGAGTCACGCGGGCGCCCGCCGCTGCTGCCGCCTCGGCCAGTGCGAAGCCCTGCTTCCCGGAGCTGTGATTGCTCAGATAGCGCACTGGGTCCAGGGGCTCGCGGGTGGGCCCCGCCGTAATGACCACGTGTCTGCCGGCAAGAACGGGCGGTGTCCCCAGGAGTGTCTGCACCCGGTCGAGCAGATCGTTGGGTTCCAACATGCGGCCTGGCCCTTCGTCACCGCAGGCCTGAGAACCGCTGCCGGGTCCCCAGATGCGTACCCCGTCGCCGGCGAGCGTCGCGCAGTTGCGCTGGGTCGCCGGGCTGCGCCACATGGCCTGGTTCATGGCCGGCGCGACGGCAATAGGGGCATCGCTGGCCAGGCAGGCGGTGGTCAGGAGGTCGTCGGCGGTGCCCGCCGCGAGACGCGCGAGAAAGTCGGCAGAGGCTGGCGCCACCAGAATGAGTTCGGCCCAGCGGGCCAGCTCGATATGGCCCATGGCCGCCTCGGCGGCCGGGTCGAGCAGGTCGGTGCGCACCGGCCTGCCGGAGAGCGCCTGCAGGGTGAGAGGAGTCACGAAACGGGTGCCGGCCAGAGTCATGACTACCTGCACGTCAGCGCCGAGGTCACACAAACGCCGGCAGAGTTCGCAGGCCTTGTAGGCGGCGATCCCGCCGGTAATGCCCAGCAGTACCCGTTTTTGCTGAAGTCGCTGCATGAAATCTCGCACGCGCCCCTCGTCGGAAGCGCCGCTACGATACCATCGAGCGGCCTCTTAAAGGATAGCAGCGGCTGGGCGGACAGGGCATGGCGATCCCACATTGGCCGGAAGCGGAACGACCGCGGGAGAAATTGCAGCGCCAGGGGGTGGCGGCGCTCTCCGATGCGGAACTGCTCGCCGTATGTTTGCGCCATGGCACCCAGGGCGACTCGGCCGTGGGGCTTGCGCGCAGCCTGCTCGGCCGCTTCGGCGGCCTGCGTGCCCTGTTCCGTGCGCCGCCTACGGAGCTGCTTGGCTGTGCCGGCATCGGGCCGGCGCGGGTGAGCGAACTGGCGGCAATCGCCGAGATCGGGCGGCGCCTCCTCGCAGAGCAGGTACAGCGGGGCACGGTGATCTCGGACCCGACGGCGGTGCGACACTTTTTGCTTGGGACCTTGCGCGACCTCGAACACGAAATCTTCGGCTGTCTGTTTCTCGACTCGCGGCATCGGGTCATCCGCTTCGAGCAGCTCTTCCGGGGCACCATCGACGGCGCCAGCGTGCATCCCCGGGAAGTGGTCCGTGCGGCTCTGCGCGCGAATGCGGCCGCCGTCGTCCTCGTGCACAACCACCCCTCCGGCGTGGCGGAGCCGAGCCGTGCGGACGTGCGTATCACCGGACGACTGAAGAGTGCGCTCGATCTGATCGACGTGCGCGTACTCGACCACCTGGTGGTCGGGGATGCGGAAGTGGTCTCTCTGGCTGAAAGGGGCCTGCTCTGATGCCGGTGCCTTCTTGCCTGGACCGTACCCCTCTGGTATAACGCCGCGCTCGCATTTGTAGTGGTCCCGGTGGGCCACCACCGATCTTGAGAGGCACAGGTAGATGTCCCAGGTGTGTCAGGTCACCGGCAAGCGGCCCGCGACCGGAAACAACGTATCGCACGCGAACAACAAGACGCGGCGCCGGTTCCTTCCGAATCTGCATCAGCATCGATTCTGGGTGGAAAGCGAGAAGCGCTTCGTGCGCCTGCGCGTGTCCACCAAGGGGCTGCGCATCATCGACAAGCTCGGCATCGAAGCCGTGCTCGAAACGCTGCGCAAGCGCGGCGAGAAGGTCTGAGGAGTCCGGTCATGCGAGACAAGATCAAGATGGTGTCGTCGGCAGGAACCGGGCACTACTACACCACCACCAAGAACAAGCGCACCACGCCCGACAAGCTGGAAATGAAAAAGTACGATCCGGTGGTGCGCAAGCACGTGATGTACAAGGAAGCGAAGATCAAGTGACGCCTCCCCGGGGCGCCTGATCAACCCGGCGCCTCGGCCTGCTTCCCCGTTCAGCTGCTGCGTTCGAGCAGCAGATTGCCTTTCCGGTCCACGACCGCCGTCCAGCCGCTCGCAACTAGACTCGTTGCCGTCGGTTCAGCTATCAGGGCAGGACCCTCGATGCGCTGCCCGCGGACCAGCTCTGCGCGTTCGAATACGGCCACAGCCTGCGCTGACCCCGCGATCCGCACTGTCGTCTTCGGCGCCTGCGGCTCGCCGCTCGGTGCATCGGGAAGCGTGACC
>SLQW01000045.1 GCA_007131295.1 Pseudomonadales bacterium
GGCAGCAAGCGCCCCACCGCCGCCCGCCGTTCGCCCGGTCTGACGACCACTCCGTAGCGCGCATGTCATGGGACGCCGCCAGAGCTGCCATGCCCCTTCGAGGTTGACCGCGAGAAGCGCACCGAGCGAAGCGGCAATGGCGACGTTCACGGGGCTGAACAGCCAGAGCACGGCACCGAATCGGAACAGGACGATGGGTTCGAACTGCATCAGCCCGCGCCGGTCCAGCCACCGCCCCGGCTCGCCGAGCGTCACCCCCCAGGCGCCGCCCGCAGCGCGATCGAGGTCGCCGAGCAGATACAGATAGAGCAACGCATAGCCGACACCGACGAGGGCGGCGAGCCGCCGGGCATCAACGCTGGGCATGGTCGATCACGTGGGTATCCGGATAGAACGCCGCCCAGGCGAACCACATGGCCTCGAAGGCATTCACCGGCTCGAGTTGATCGACACCATCGAACGCCGGGCCGTCACGATCGAAGGTGACCGAATCCGGATCCACCTCTACGTCACCCCGGTACACCCAGCCCGTGTCCAGAACCGGATCGTGAACGATGACATAGCGCCCGCCGGGCCCCTCATGAACCAGCACGCGAGCTTCACGAAGCGTCGCAGGTTCGATGGCCACCGCTTCATGCGCATCGCGAAATCCGAGCACTTCGAGTTTCAGGGGGTAGCGGCGATCTTCGTTGAGTACCGGGAAAATACGCCGGGAGTCCGCTTCGTAGTAGCCCTCCAGCGGGTTGTAGTTGCCGTAGGGGTCTCGCTGGTAGTTGCGGATGCTGCCAGTGCGGGTGCTGAGCACTTCAGTGTCCGGGTGCCGCTGCTTCCAGCGGCCCCAGGTGGTCCAGATCAAGCGGACCTCCGTAAGGCCGCGCCCCCTGAGTTCGCCGTCGATGCCTGCGGCGAGGATCTGCGGATACTCGGTGTCCGTCGCCCGGTCGTACATGACGAGATTGCTGTTCACCAGCTTGCCGGAGACGCCGAACTCGGTATCTCCGCGCTCGAAGCCCAGCGACGTACCGGTGAGCGGACAGTAGGTCACGCTGATGCGCTGATCGCCGAGCGTATCGTTGACTATCTCGTGCCAGACCAGAATCCGCTGCGGATAGGCGCGCGCCACGCCGTCGACGTAGAGACCGATGACGCGATCGTCGTCGTCGAGGAAACCGTCCGCCGCTTCCGCACGACCAAATCGGGGGCGGTCGATGGAGGGAATCCCATCCTTGCCCGGGCCCCCATCCTGCCGCGCCCGCCGATACTCGGTCAGCGATGCCGACACCACGGCAGGCTCGGTCGTGGGCGGCGCCGCCTCTGCCGTCACCGACCCGAACAGCAGCAAGGCAATTACAACGTGAGACAGTTTCGCGACCATATCGGCCTCCTCGCAATGACTGCCTGCTCTGACTGCGCCGGGCATGCTGCGCTCCCAGCGAGCGTGTTAGACAATCCGACTGCAGCTGTAAGGTTGCACGGATTCGAACGACTGATGGCGAGTCACATCCATCGACCGATACACGAGGAGACATGCCATGCACGCTCGATTCGCAGGCCTGATCAAGACAACCGCGGCCGCCTGCCTGCTGACGCTAGCCAGCGCCCCGAGCAGCAGCGATTTATCGGCGGCGGATATAGCCATGGCCGAGCGCTTCGAACCCTTTCAAGCCCTGCTGAGAGCCCATCTCCGGGAAAAGGATCTCGAATACGACGGTCTGGTGACCGCCTTCGACTACGAAGCTGCGCACGCCGAGGAAGACACCGAGGGCCTGCTCCGCGAGCAGCATCAGCTGCTCGCCACGTTCGATCCGGACGCACTTTCTACGAGAGAGGAGGCCGTAGCGTTCTGGCTGAACGCCTACAACTACTTCATGATCGCGCACATTCTCGAGAATCCGCGGCGGGGCAGCCTGGTCGGCAGCGTTCGCGACTACGGACACCTGTTCAATCCGTATCGCGTCTTCAGCCAGGACCTGTTCGAGATCGGCGGCCAGCACTACAGCCTCGACGACATGGAGAAGGGCATCCTGCTCGGCGAGGCATTCAAGGAACGCGGGTGGAAGGAAGCGCGCGTTCACTTTGCCGTCAACTGCGCTTCCGTCGGCTGTCCGCCACTGCGGCAGGACATCTATCTGCCATCCAGCCTCAATGCGGTCCTGACAGAGAACACGCGTCGTGCGCTCAATACCCCGCGCCATCTGCATCTGGACGGCTCGACCCTGTATCTGACGCGCCTGTTCGACTGGTATGAGGATGACTACGTCGAGGAAGCGGGGTCCGTGCGCGATTTCATCGCGGCCTATGCCAACGAACGCGTCAAGGAGAAGCTGGATCGAAGCAACCGTATCCGCTTCATCGACTACGACTGGGACCTCAATTCGCCAGCCAACTTCCCCGAGTTTCGTTGAGTATGCTGCCACCAGCTGTGTCGGACTATCCGACGATTGGACAGCGCTGACCCCCTCGTACAGCGAACTCTGCACGCCCCCTCAGGTCATCAACTTCAGCGGGCACAATCGCGCCCGCCAGAGTCAGATCGTCCAAGAGGGGATTCACCATGCACAAAAAACGCGCTCTGCCGCTGGCCATCGCCATGGCCAGCATCCTGCCGCCCACGGCGGCGCTCGCCCAGGCAGGCGAGCCTGCCCGGCGCATGATCGACGAAGTCGTCGTCACCGCGCAGAAGCGGGAAGAGTCCATTCAGGACATTCCGGTCGCCGTAACAGCACTCAGCGAGCTTCAGCTTGAGCGAGGTGGCGTTCAGGACATCCGCGACCTGCCGACGCTGAGCGCAAGCTTCAACATGAACGGCTCGCAGACGGAGTCCCAGGGCTCGGTCTTCCGTATCCGTGGCGTCGGCACCACCGGTAACAACATTGGTCTGGAATCCGCAGTTGGCGTGTTTTTCGATGGCGTTCACTTGAGCCGTCCGGGGATCGCGCTCGGCGATCTGTTCGATGTCGAAGCCATCGAGGTCCTGCGCGGCCCCCAGGGAACGCTGTTCGGACGTAACACGAGCGCGGGCGCCCTGGTCGTGCGTACCAAGCGCCCCGATCTCGACAATGTGGAAGCCTGGATGAGCGCCGGCTTCGGGAACTTCAGCAGCGTCAATCTTCAGGCGGGAGGCAATCTGCCTCTCATCGACAACACCCTTGCGGTACGCGGTGCAGTCGCTGTCCGACAGCAGAACGGTTTCATGAAGAGCGAAACCGGTGCCGAGAGCATGGACCGGGATCGGGTCTCGCTCCGCGGCCAGGCACTGTGGAACATCAACGACCGCGCCGACCTGCGCCTGATTCTCGACTACGCCGACGCGGACGAGCAGTGCTGCGATGCATTATTCCGCACGGATCCCATAAACCAGCCTGGAGAGATCACGGGCCTCACCCCCTTCGAGGCAGCTGGCCTTCCTGCAGATGGTGGCGCACCCAACGTCGGCGGTCGGGCCTTCAACAACCGCAAGTCCAATGCCCCGCAGTTCGAGAACCCTTTCGAGCAATGGGGCATTTCCGCCGAGCTGAACTGGGACTTCGATCGTTTCGATCTCACCTACATCGGATCCTATCGGTACTTCGATGCAGAGTCGGTCCAGTTTTCCGATTTTGTCGGCATCGACGTGTTCTCGGTGCGTCCCGAGGTGGCTGGAGGTCAGAAAAGTTTCGATGAGATCGAGACCACCACTCACGAGTTGCGCTTAGCCGGCGACACCGACCGATTCCAGTGGATGATCGGTGGCTTTTTCGCCTGGGAAGACATCGTCGAGGGACAGGGCCTCGGGCTCGGACGGGATTTCAGTGCCAACACCAGCGCGAATCTGTTCGCACTGCTTCCGGATCCGAGCCTGATGCCGGTCGTTCTCGAGGATCTCGTGCCGGTTCAGATTCCCGGCGCGAACAGTGATCTGCAGTTCGACGGGTCTTTCCTCACCGGGCCGGATCCTGCGCGCGCCTTTACCGGCGGTGTCGATCCGTTCGGTTCATTCGCGCGCAACCGCTTCAATCAGACCTCCCGCAGCTGGTCGATCTTCACCCACAATACCCTGCGCGTGACCGATGACTTCGACCTCGTGTTCGGTCTGCGCTGGGTCGATGAGGATAAGGACGGTTCCTTCGAACAGTTCGAGGCAGCCAACTCCGCTGCCTGCCTGAACGCCCAGGACAACGCGGCCAGTTTCACCGATACCGGCGCTGAAGGATTCGCAAACACCGTCGCAGGCTTCACCTGCTTTCCCTTCGTGACGCCGGCAGGCACTGGCCGCCCCGGACTGCCCAGCGAGTTCGACCTCAATTTCAGCGACGACGAACTGGTCTGGACCGTCCGCGGCATCTACCGCTTCAACCCGGACGTGATGGGCTATGCGAGCTTCACGCACGGATTCAAGGCTGGAGGTTTCAACCTCGACGCCACCGCGGCAGCCCTCGGCCCTGACGGTCAGGCCGCCGACCCACGCTTCGATTCCGAGACCATCGACGCCTGGGAAGTGGGTGTGAAGGCAGACCTCCTCGACAATCGCGTTCGCGTCAATACGGCACTGTTCTATCAGGACATTGACGATTTCCAGGTCCTCGAGTTCACCGGCGTACAGTTCGTCACCTTCAACGTCCCGAAGGCCGAGAGCAAAGGCGTCGAGGTGGAACTGCAGGCCGCGCCGATGAACCAGCTAGATCTCAATCTTGCCGTGACCTACCAGGACGCCAAATACCCCGGCAACTGTGACGGCGGCGTGGAGAATCCTGTCGTTTCACCACTCTGCGGCAACCGGCTCACGAACGCCTCGGATTGGGTCGGTGTAGCGAGCCTAACCTGGGAGGACCGGATTTCGGGGACCGATCTCGTCTGGTTCGCGCACACTAACGTCCGGGCGGAGTCCAAGCGTCGGACGAGTACGCAGTTCGTTGATCCCGACAGCGGTAACCCGCGTGAGATTCCGTTCCAGGGATCGAATACCAAGGTCAACGCCCGGCTCGGCATCGGCCCCAGCGACGAGCGCTGGGCCGTGGAGATCTGGGGCAACAACCTGACCGAAAAGCAGACCACCAACAACACTTTCAACGTCCCGTTGAGGGGCATCGGCAGCCTGGATACGCCGGCTCGCGCGTCATTCATAGAGGCGCCACGAACCTTCGGCGCAACGTTCAGGGCACGGTTCTAGTGGGCCGTGCGTGAAGTTCGGTGACTAAGGAGCACAGCCGGGGCGTGCAGATCAAGGCGCACAAGCGCAGGAATAGCACCGCTATTTCAAGCTTTCGCAACGCAGAGCTGCGCGTTCCGGCGCAGCGAACAGTTACGGAATTTGCGCATGGCCCACTAGCACCCGATCCGGAGCCGCCATTCCGGTGCGGCAGCAGCCTTCGACTGCTGCTGCACTTTTCGCCCTCGAATCACCTGCCTCGCATGCAGTGAAAGCAGGGTACTGAGGCGACCCTGTGGGCCGCTCTAAGGTCCGGATGACCTGCTCGACTCACTTTTCAGAAGCGTCATGTCAGATCGCTCGTTGACTACCTGACTGACCAGTCTCCTACCAAGCGCGCATAGGCGCGCCCATCCGGATCGTAGTGAGCTTCCAGCGCCGCAAGCTGCTCTGCAGTATCGATGGAGATCCAGCCGGTGAGCTCGAGCCGCGTATCCTCGAGGACATCGGTATCTGGATGGCGCCGGCGCCATGCCTCGATCACCGCGTCCCTCTGCTCCAGCAACGCTCGCACCTGTGGCCGGAACAGCATTAGCAGCGCCGAGATCCAGCGATTGACCGGCCACGACGGCCAGGCATGGTCAATGACGAAGTTGTCCAGCAGCGGCAGGATGCGCTGCGCCGGAAGCCAGCGCTCACCTGTCACCCACCGGTTGGTGGCGAAAAGGGCCATGGGATCTCCCCAGGGATCCATGGAAACGCCCACCAGATGCACCAGGTCACCATGATCAGGGACCTGATCTGCCTCCACACCCACCGTATCGGTACCGTCAGCAAGCAAGCCACGTCCACGCAGGAAGGTGTGGAAGTGACCATGCTCGAGCTCAATGCCGCGATGGGCATGGTAGTAGTACTGACTGCCGCTCTCGCCATCGAAGACGTCGCCAGTCGGATAGTGATCGTCCTCGTAGAACGTGTCGTGGCCGCGCAGCAGCTCTCCGACCACATTCATCCCTGCCTTCGTCAGGACCCGGCGACACTCAGCCACCTCGAGCGCCGCAGCCTGCATGGCCCGGACATCCGCTGCGGCGAGTCCGTCGAGGGTGACTTCCGGCTGGCTCACGCCCGCGGGGGCAACGGGTGACGCCGTTGCTGCTGCCGATGACTCAGCGCTTCCGGTCACGACAACCACTCAGTTGGAGACGCGCTTGACCGGCATGGGATTCATACCCACCCGAGGCGCTTCGGAACCGGTGGCCGATACACCGCACGGACCACAGCCGCGCTGTTTCGGCGCGCAGGGACCACAGCCATGTGGGCCGCACGGTCCGCATCCACGTTGTGGCGCACACGGCCCGCAGCCCCGCATGGGACCACAGGGTCCGCAGGGGCCACAGGCGCCGGTCGCAGGTTCACAGGGAGGCTCGAAGTCGGTCTGCAGGGAGACCGTGTAGGCGGTCAGGGCCGCCAGCTCCCGGGAGTCCCAGGGCAGCGGATCCGACCCCATGGGTACGACCATGCAAAACTGCACCATCTCGTCGGCATGGACCTGTTCCACACCGGCCATCTGCAGCGGCATGGCGACCTCGTGCGGATAAGGCTTGGCGAAGGACGGATTCAGGTTCGCATTGTTCATGTGGCAGGACTCGCAGGAGAGTCCGCTGGCACCGATCGAGGGATCGCTCCAAAGGCGAGCCCCTTGCTGGACGAGTTCACTACGCGGTTGTGCCGACGGTGCGCAGTAGCCTGAAGGTCGGACGAAGTCGCTGGCGGATACGTCCGCCGCACCGCAGGGGCCACACGGCCCACAGGGGCCACAGGCGTGAGGGGCGCAGGGACCACAGCCCTGGGGCGCGCAGGTTCGGCGTGCCGCACACGGATTGCGGGGCGCACA
>SLQW01000067.1 GCA_007131295.1 Pseudomonadales bacterium
CACCAGTACGAGCTTCCCCTGCATCCAGGTCTGGCTGAGATAAAAGCCGGGGTTAAGCGCCAGCAGCCAGAGGCCGAAGCCGATGGTAAGAACGGCAAACGGCGTCACGAAACGGTACAAACGACGTTCCATCACGGTGAGTTGTTCACGGACCGTCGTGTCACTGGTCATCGCGTGATAGACGAACAATCGCGGCAGATAGAACAGGCCTGCAAACCAGCAGACCATGAACGCCAGATGTAAGGCTTTCAGCCACAGCAACGCGGATACTCCGTTCCGGACCGGTCGGGGATTCTGCACTGCAGCGATCGCCGTCACCAGAGGCGTGGTGGAAGGGGTGCTCACGGTGCGCCGGTGCTACATTGACGGAATGAAGGGTAGGCAGACGCGCTTCCGAGGATTGGCATGCGTCCTGACCCTGTCCGCCCTGCAGGGATTCACGACGAGGCCTTCGCGATGAGCAACATGCGCAGCTCCTCCCGGCCGCCGCCGGCGGATCTGGCGGTGATGCCCCACCGGCCGCAGCGGGAGCGCAGTCTGCTGGCGTTGGCGCTGTGTGCGGTGATCCTGGCGGGCCTTATCGGCTGGGGGGTGGGACGGGTCCAGACCCAGGCCCGGGCAGTGACGCTGGGTTCGGAGCTCGATGCTCTCGTGGAGCAGCACGCGGCACTGCTTGCAGAGCGTGATCGTCTGGAGGTCGTTCTCGGCGAAGCTCAGGTTGCACAGCGGGTCGACACCGGCTTCGATGACCACGTGCGGACGACGCTCACCGAGCAGTCTGCACGGATAGCCGCGCTCGAAGACGAGGTGCGCTTCTACCGCAATATCATGGCGCCGGAGGCGGATGGTGACGGCGTACAGATCGCTCGCCTGGAGCTGATGCCGCGCATCGACGGCCGCGGCGTGCGCTTTCGCCTTCTGCTGGCCCAATCTGCGCGCCGGCGCGAGGAAGTGAGCGGTCACGTCGAGTTGCACGTGCTCGGAGAGCGCGCCGGGAGCGCAGAAGTGCTCGAAGTCGAGGACATCGGCGCAGGCCGCTACCCCATGCCGTTCCGCTTCCGCTATTTCCAGGATCTGGTGGGAGAGATCGATTTGCCCGAGGGATTCCGTCCCGAGGGTGTCCAGGTAATTGCTCGCGGGGTCGGAGCCGACGGTTTCCGTCTCGAGCGCACCTTCAGTTGGCAGATGCAGGAGGTTTGAGGATGTTTGGAGAACGCGACCGCGACAAGAAAACGCCCGTCAGCAAGGAGTCGACGGCGCCCAAGGACGCATCGTCCCTGAGTAAGGGCGCGACGCTGATCGCCGCGAACACGCGGATCGAGGGCGATGTGCACTTTCTTGACCAACTCCTGGTCAACGGCGAGATCAACGGTAACGTCTGTGCCGAGCCGGATTCCGACGCCGGCCTTACCGTCAGCGCCAAGGGCTCCGTCAATGGGGAAATCCGGGCTCCCAACGTCGTGATCAACGGCCGCGTGGTGGGTGACATCCATGCCAGCAAACACGTCGAATTGGCCGCAGAGGCGCGTGTCGAAGGCAGTGTTTACTACAATCTCATCGAGATGGTGATGGGTGCCCGAGTGGATGGCAGTCTGGTCTATACCCCCAACGGTGAGGAGTCATCCAAACGACCGACCGCAGTTGCCGGCAAAGAGCCCCCTATGGGCGCAGACCGGGGTAGCGACGATGAAAGTCCGAGTGCCAAGGTTGGAAAATCTCAGGCCTGACCTTATGATCTGGGTATTCGCCGCTATAGGAGCGATGGCGGCGATCTCAATCCGGGGAGGGTAGTCACTCCCAAAGGCAGGTGGAATCATGAGTATCGTCCAGACTCAGGCACCCGAACTCCTCTCGATCACTGAGGCGGCCGCGAGCAAAGTGCGCGCGCTGCTCGACGATGAGGGCAACGTGGATCTCAACCTCAGGGTTTTCGTCACCGGTGGTGGCTGCTCGGGATTTTCCTACGGATTCACGTTCGATGAAGACCGCAGCGACGACGATGCTGCTGTCGAGCGCGATGGCATTACAGTGTTGGTGGACCCTATGAGTTACCAATACCTGGTGGGAGCACGTATCGACTACCGGGAAGACCTGGCCGGATCCCAATTTGTCGTGGACAACCCTAACGCTTCGTCCACCTGTGGGTGCGGTAATTCCTTCTCCCTCTGAGCCATTTGCCTTCTTTCGCGTCTGGCTCAGTCCAGCACTTGCATAACCACCCGTGCACCGCACTGGCGCGGGTGTTCAGGCTGAATAGATCGCACCGAGAACGCGCGGACCGGCAGCGCCCGTGACGGCGGCCAAATTCCCGGCCAGGCCCATGAGCCGCTGCCTGGCGAGCCACGCGAATGCGGTTGCCTCGACCCAGTCACCGTCGAGCCCATGGCTGTCTGTGGTCGTGACGGTCACGTCCGGCAGCGCGGCTGCGAGACGGTTCATGAGCCAGCCGTTGCGCCGTCCCCCGCCGCAGACAAGTACGCTTTTCGGCCGCATCTGCTGTGCCGTGGCGATGCCGCGGGCGATGGTCGCCGCGGTCAACTCTGTCAGCGTAGCCTGGATGGACGCGGGTGCCAGGGAGTGGTTCAGGTGGGCCTGCAGCCAGGCCAGATTGAAATACTCCCGGCCCGTGCTCTTGGGCGGTGGTTGTGCGAAGTAGGGGTCAGCCAGCAGCCTCGCGAGCAGGGCTGGATCTGGTGTGGCCTGTGCCGCCCAGGCGCCGTCCTCGTCGATCGGCGTACCGAGGTGGCGCTGCGCCCAGGCATCGAGCAGCACGTTGCCAGGCCCGGTGTCGAAGCCGCTCGCCGCGTCTGGCCGGCCACCTGGCAGGAGAGTGATGTTGGCCATGCCGCCGATGTTCACCACGACCCGGTCGTTGCTGCTGCCGAATACCGCGGCGTGAAAGGCAGGAACCAAGGGCGCGCCCTGGCCACCTGCAGCCAGGTCCCGGCGTCGGAAGTCGGCGACCACGGGAACGCCCGCGAGTTCGGCGATGACGTTCGGATCCCCGATCTGCAGCGTGAACGGATGCGGCCTCTGCGGACGATGGCGGACGGTCTGGCCGTGACTCCCCAGCGCCCGGATCCGCCCCCGCTCGATCCCTTTTTCCGCAAGCAGGTCCCTGAGCCCGGCGCCGATAAAGAGGCCTAGAGCGGTGTCCGCACGGCCGAGTCGGTCGATCTCGTCGTCGCCGGGCTGACAAAGTTCGAGCAGTTCTGCGCGCAGACTGTCAGGGAACGGGAGCAGGCTGGCAGCAACGAGTCGCGGTTTTTCGTTGGCGAAATCAACGATCACCAGGTCGACGCCATCGAGGCTGGTGCCGGACATGCAGCCCGCGAAAAGCTCCTCGTCTGAGCGTTTACTCGCCCGCGGAGGCACTGCTGCTCGACATGGCGACGCGCTCTTCGCTGCGTTTCTCGTTCAGGGAGGCCATCAAGTCACGCGTTGCCGCCAGAAAGCGGTCGCGTTCCGAGTCGGCGATGGGCTCGGCCTGCGGCAGATTCACAGTGCGCGGATTCTGGTGCACGCCGTTGACCAGGAACTCGTAGTGCAGGTGGGGCCCCGTGGCCCATCCCGTCATGCCGACGTAGCCGATGACCTGGCCCTGGCGAACACGTGTTCCGTTACGTATGCCGCGCGCGAAACGGTGCAGATGCAGGTACTTGGTCTGGTACTGCTCGCCGTGGCGGATGATGATGTAGTTGCCGTTGGCATGATGCGAAGCCGCCGTGGTGACGACGCCGTCGCCGGCGGCCATGACCGGCGTACCCGTAGGCGCGGCGTAGTCGATGCCGCGGTGGGGAATCACGCGGTTGTGGATCGGGTGCATGCGCCGCATATTGAAATTCGAACTGATCCGGGTGAACTCGACCGGTGCTCGCAGGAAAGCGCGCCGCATGCTGCGCCCGTCCGGCGCATAGTAGTCACTGCGGCCGTCGCTGGCGGTGTAGCGTACGGCCTGATGGCGGCGCCCGCGATTGACGAACTCCGCAGCGACGATGGGGCCGTTACCCACCTTTTCACCGTCGATCCACTGCTCCTCGAAGAGAACGTGGAGGCTGTCCCCTGGCCGGATGTCGTGCACGAAGTCGATGTCCCACTGGAAGATGTTGGCCAGGTTCATGATCGTGGCGTCTTCCAGGCCAGCGCGCCGGGCGGCCAGATACATGGAGGAATCGATGCGACCTTCCTTGAACACGACGCGGGTATCGGGAGTGCGGCGGACAAGCCGGCTTTCGAATGCGCCGTCCGCGTCGGCGCGACTCGCTTCCATAGCCTCGAGGCGACTGAATTCATAGCGTACAGCGAGGAGCCGGCCGTCCTCGTCAGTTCGGTATTTCAGGGTTTCTCCCGGGTGTATGCGGGTGAGTCGTCGGGCTTCGCTGCCGCTTTCGAGAATGGCGTGCAACTCGGCTGGCCTGAGCCCTCGGCGCTGAAAGATGCGCGCAAGGCTGTCGCCCGGACGCACCTGCTCCGATTGCCACGGCAGCGGCTCCGCCTGGGCCGGTGCTGACAGGGAGGGCACTGCCTCGGGCGATGATTCCGCTTCGGGTGTGGGCAGGCCCATGACGGCTGCAAGACCGGAGGGCGGACGTCGGTCCGGCTCTGGCGTGATGGGTTCCGGTTCGACGATGCGGAGCAAGCCGGCAATGCCAGTAGGTGCCGGCGCGAACGGCTCCGGTATGACGGGTTCGGGTTCGAGGATGGTCAGGAAAGCAGCAACGCCGGTGGGGACGATTGCGGCAGGCGTTTTCGTCGGCGCTGGGGCAGGTGTGACTTCGGCCACGGCATCTGGAGCTGGAGTGGCAGCGGGCGCCGGAGGCTTCGATGCCTCTGGCGTGACCCTGCGGGCGGAGAAAGTCGCCTCAGCGTTCGGACGGCTTACCTCGAGTAACTCGCTCGTCGTGAGCGGGTAACGCAGCGCCAGCAGGGCGCCGTCATCGTTGGTCCGGAACTCGATGTTGCGGCCGGGATGAATCTGCGCCAGCCGGCGCGCGTCGTTGCTGCTGTTGATGACAGCCTGCAGCTCCGCGGGGGACAGGCCTTTGCGCCGGAAGATGCCGGCAAGGCTGTCGCCGCGTCGGACTTCTTCGGAGTGCCAGCTTGAAGTGGGCTGGAGCGTCTCGACCTGCGGTACGGCTGGCGGAGCGGCTTTGGGAAGCGTCAGCCCGAGATGGGCGGCGATACCCGTGGGCGCTGCCGCAGCGCTGGTCGTCTCGGCTGCTGCGCGATCCGACGCGATCTCGCCGTCTGGCCATGACCAGAGGGCCGCTGCCAGGAGCAGGGTCAGACCGATGACGGCAAGCAGATGATGCCCTGGATAGCGGATGATGACCCCCGAACCGGACGGCTTGGTGAAAGGCTATTGAAATCAGTTAGCTGCAGCGTTTTTCTGGAGCGTAAATCAGAGGGCTGTCAAGTATAACCACAGCGGGCGGCGCGGCGCAGCTCATAGCGGTGCTTGTTTTCGCTTTGCGGCTGGGTATGGTTGGCGCCTTCGCGAAGAACCGGAAACCCGACCATGTCTCTGCTCGCCGAGCTCAACTGGCGTGGCCTGATCAGTCAGACCTCGGAACCTGCTGCGCTGGAAGAACACTTGGCTACGGGCCGGCGCACGCTGTATTGCGGCTTCGATCCGACCGCTGACAGCCTGCACATCGGCAGTCTAGTTCCGCTGCTGGCTCTGCGCCGGTTTCAGCTTGCAGGTCATCGCCCTATCGCGCTGGTGGGGGGAGCCACGGGCCTGATTGGCGACCCGAGCTTCAAGGCAGCGGAACGTGCTCTCAATGATACGGATCTCGTCGCCTCCTGGGTGGAGCGAATTCGGAAGCAGGTAAGCGCCTTCATTGATCTCGGTGATGGGCCGGCCGGGGGCCTCGTCGTGAACAACCTCGATTGGACCCGGGGCCTGGATGTGATTGCGTTCCTGCGCGATGTGGGCAAGCACTTTTCTGTCAATGAGATGGTGCGTAAGGAAGCGGTGCGCGCTCGGCTCGAGCGCGAGGAAAGCGGCATTTCCTACACCGAGTTCAGCTACAGCCTGCTGCAGTCCTACGATTATGTTGAACTGGCGCGGCAGTACGAGTGCACGCTGCAGATCGGCGGTTCTGACCAGTGGGGCAACATCACTGCGGGGATGGATCTGGTGCGGCGCATGCTGCAGCGGCATGTGCATGCGCTGACCCTGCCGCTGGTGACCAAAGCGGATGGCAGCAAGTTCGGCAAGACCGAGGCCGGCACCGTCTGGCTGAGCCCGAAGCGGACCTCGCCTTACAGCTTCTATCAGTTCTGGATCAACACCGCGGACGCGGACGTTGGTCATTTCCTGCGTCTGTTCACGTTCCTGCCGCGCGAGGAGATCGAAGCGCTGGAGACAGCGTTGGCAGAGCATCCGGAGCGGCGGGAAGCTCAGCGCGCGCTGGCCCAGGCGGTCACCTCTCTGGTGCACGGCGACGCAGGCCTGGCATCGGCGGAGCGAATCACCGCAGCACTGTTCTCCGGTAAGCCGCAGGGGCTCGCGGCGGAAGACCTGGCGCAGCTGGGCCAGGATGGCCTGCCCGCAGTCGAGGCCGGTCCTGACGGAAGCCGCGTCGGCGAGCTTATGGTTGCGCTCCAGCTGGCGACGTCCAACTCCCAGGCCATGCAGCTCATCAAGAGCGGCGCGGTCACCGTCAATGGCCAGGCCGTTACGGCGACGGACGCGGTCGTCGACGGTGTGGACCCGCTGCCGGGAGGCTACTGGCTGCTGCGCCGTGGCAAGCGCAACTGGGGCCTGATACGGCGTCCCGCTTGAGCTCGAGTGCTCCCGCGCCGGGCTTCCAGGCCCCGTAAACCGGGCCTTTGCGGGCCCTCGAAAAAGCTCGTAGAAAACGCTTGCGGGGCCTTTTGCCCTATGTATAATGCGCAGCCCTGACCGCGGGAGGGCTGACTTCCCACACCAGCTGGCGGTAGCCGGATAGGGCTGCCTGGGCTGGATTTGCGGTGTTATTTAACAATTTGATCAAGCCATTCGTG
>SLQW01000001.1 GCA_007131295.1 Pseudomonadales bacterium
GATCATCAGCAGCATCGGTGATCAGCGCGATCTGGTCGTAGAAGGGCTCGTGGGCATCGCTCGCGGCGACAATCCGCGCAACATAGAAACCCGCTTGCGCGGCTACCTGGTCTGACGGGTCTCAGGCATGGCACGACGCAAACGCCATGAAGAACACGTGAACCATGAAGCCTGGGCCATCCCCTACGGTGATCTGGTCACGCTGCTGCTGGCATTCTTCGTGGTCATGTATGCCCTGTCTTCGGTCAATGAGGGCAAGTACCGGGTGCTATCTGACTCGCTGGTCGCAGCGTTCCGCGGTGCCCCGAAGTCCCTCGAGCCGATTCAGGTCGGAGAGATCTCTCGCTCTCTCCATGAGTTACGCCTCACAGAGCAACGCACCCTCGTGCCGCTCGAGATCGAGGCTTTCGATATCGAGGAGGTCATGGAGCTCATGCAGCGGGAAGCGGGCTGGAGCGTGCGTGGCGACGGCTTCGAAACGGAAGAGGAGCGGGCCAGCGCGGAAAGCCTGATCGATGAGATCAACGCCGCCATCACCTCCGAGCTTGCCGAGCTGATGGCCGAGGATCTGGTAACAGTCCGGCAGAACCGTCATTGGCTCGAAGTCGAGATCAACACCAGCGTGCTCTTTCCAACAGCGAGTGCGGAACTCGAGGCGCCGGCAGAGGATATCGTGGCGCGTCTGTCCCGAATCCTCTCTGGACAGAGCGTGCGCATTCAGGTGGAGGGTCATACCGATGCCCGCCCAATCAATACGCCTACGTTTCCCTCCAACTGGGAGTTATCCACGGCGCGAGCAGCCAGTGTGGTGCGACTTTTCGGAGTTAATGGGGTTGAGCCGCAGCGAATGGCCGCGGTGGGCTTCGGTGAGTATCGACCCGCCGCGGACAACGAGACGGCCGAGGGGCAGGCGCGCAATCGCCGTGTCATCATTGTCGTCATGGCCAGTCGCGACGAGCGCAGCGATTCCTGGCAGCTTGCCGGGATGGAGGGCGCGGGTGCACCGTGATGCTCGGATAGCGCAACGTTCCCGCCCCTCGCACGGAGTAACGGGGACTGTTCTGTGAGCAGCATCGGGCGCAAGCCGCCTGTGACGCCGGTGTCTCCGGTGAACCGCGTTCGTCGCCCGTCCGCAGCGGGCGAAGAGCCGGGCGACGACGCCCGAGCATACAGCAAGCGTCCGCAGCCGAAGCGTTCGCGGCGCCCGCTGAACGATCGTGACGACGGTAGTGTCGATGAACTCGCGTGATGTCCGCCGTAGGCAGTGCTTGCGCGGCAGCATTCTGCGCAGCTTTCGGCGTCGCAAGCGTCATGCGGTCCGGAGGACATTACCGCCGCTGCTTTTCGCCGCATACATGGCGTGATCGGCGCGGTCGAAGAGCGAATCGGTCGTATCCCCTTCACGCCAGCCCGCAATACCGATACTGGCTGTTATGCGTATTGCACTCCTGTCGTGCCGGATTACTGTGCGCTCGAGCCGATGCCGCAGCCGTTCTCCGATTGCCGCCGCCCCCTCCATGCCGGTGTGCTTGAGCAGGATAACGAACTCGTCGCCGCCGAAGCGGAAGCACAAGTCCGCGTTGCGCAGGGTCTTGGCGAGTACCCGGGCGGCAGTCTGCAGCACGAGGTCGCCAGCGCTGTGGCCATGGTGGTCATTGATGATCTTGAATTTGTCCAGGTCGATAATGGCGAGCGACAGCGGCTGCCGATAGCGTTGCGCCGCCGCGAGCTCCTGGCTCAGGGTCATCATCAGGGCATTACGATTGCCGATTCGGGTGAGCGGATCCGCCATCGATGCGGCCAGAGCGCGTCGATACTGCATGGCATTGCGCAGCGGGTTCTGGAGCAGAACCACGCAGCTCTGCATGTCGATGATCTCGGCGCGCGAGAAAGGCCACTCGCGGTAGAGCGTGAGTTCTCCGGGTGCCTCGTGCAATCCGTGCAGGCAGAACACGTGACTGAATCGGGCGAGCTTGCCGAAGGTTTCGTGGATGCCTTCCGTCGAGTGCACGAAGCCGACGCCCTCGACCAGATGGGCGCCACTCAGTTCCTCGCGAAAGGTCGCGAGAATCGTCCCCACGTCGAGGCTCTGCTGCAGGCGGGTCAGCAGTCGATAGCGCAAGGAGGAATTACCGTGCGTCGTAGCACGCGTCAGCGTGCTGATTGCAGAACGTGCGGCCGGTTCGGCGGCACGCGGCATCGAAAGCATGTCCATGTTGTCTCCGCAGGCCCGTGTTGTTCCTTTCCAGCGCTGTGTTGCGAAAAACGTGCCAGCTGGCGCCGTGCGTGAAATGCCTTTTTGCAATGCGGATTTGCTCGTTTTCCTCGATGGCGAGCGTTGCGCGGACGCAGGGCGTTGACAGGAAACGGACGGCAAGCGGCAGAATTCTGACGCATCGTTGCCGCTCAGGTGGCGAAACGCTGCCGGTATCGACCCGCACATTGCAGAGGCTTCGCGCGCGCTCGTCCTAAAGTTTGCCGGTTTACACGCCGATAAAGCTTTAGGAAGGTCGGGACGGGTGTGCACACAGCGCGTCCCGTCTCCGCGTAAGAATGCATTCGCGTTCGCGGATGTGTCGGTTGGTTCAGCGGGCAGTGGCGTCAAGCACTATGAACATCGTCATCGGTTTCGTCGTTGTGGTCGTCAGTGTTTTCGGGGGCTTCGTTGGTCACGGCGGGCAGTTGCTGGCGATCTGGCAACCATGGGAGATCGTCATCATCTGCGGTGCCGCGATCGGTGCCTTCGTTATCGCCAATCCAAAGTCGACCGTGGCGAAGGTCACCAAGGCCATCCCCCGGATTTTCTCGCCCGGCCCCTACGGGCGAGAACGGTACGTCGAACTGTTGCAGTTCATGCACGCCCTGTTCGCGAAGATGCGCAAGGAGGGATTGATCGGTATTGAAGCCGACATCGATGAGCCTGAGAACAGTCAGCTGTTCCAGGATCATCCCGGCATTCTGAACGACGAGCGCGCCCGGTCCTTCATCCAGGATTACATGCGCCTGATGGTCGGAGGCGAGATGGACGCCTTCCAGCTTGAGAATCTGATGGATGTAGAGCTCGAAACACACCATCACGATGTCACCGAACCGGGTCACGCGCTGAATCGGGTGGCCGATGCGTTGCCGGGTTTCGGAATCGTTGCTGCGGTTTTGGGCATCGTGAACACGATGGGGGCGATCGGGGGTCCCGTGGAGGAAATCGGCAAGCTCGTGGCGGCAGCTCTCGTGGGCAGCTTTCTCGGCATTCTGCTTGCGTATGGCTTCGTCGGTCCGTTCTCCACCGCTCTGAGCAAGCGCGGGGAGGAGGAAGCCCAGTACTTCGTCACGATTAAGACCTGCCTGCTTGCCAGTTTGCGGGGCTACTCGCCCAAGGTCGCGGTTGAGTTTGGGCGCAAGTCCATTCCTGCAAAATTACGGCCCGGCTTCGATGACCTCGAGTCCGAACTCAAGGGAGCGCGGGCCTGAGGGCCCGCGAGTATGCTCCATGGCTGATCAGCCCATCGTCATCAAACGTGTCTATAAAGTGGAAGACCATCACGGTGGATCATGGAAGGTCGCATTCGCCGACTTTGCAACCGCCATGATGGCGTTCTTCCTGCTCATGTGGATCCTCGGTCAGACTACCGAGGAGGAAAAGGGCGCTATTTCCGAATTCTTCAACAACCCGTCGGCGGTCCCAGGGACGAGCACCGTACCACCCCCCGGCGGCGCGATCGGCGAAGGCGGCGGGAGCCATGGGGTGATTGATCTCGGAGGCAGCATGGAGCTGCCCCGGCACCAGGGAGACGATGATGAAGTTTGGGCCGCGGAGGCGAATCGCGCCATGCTTGCCGATCTGCGCAGGGAGCTGCAGGAGGCCATGGAGCGAAGGGAAGGGCTTGCGGACTACACCGACCACATTCTCATCGACATCAGTCCCCAAGGGCTGCAGATTCAGATCGTCGATCAGGAGCGGATGTCCATGTTTCCGCTCGGCAGCTCCGAATTGACCCCTTTCGCGCGGCGCATGGTCGATGAGCTGGCAGCGATCCTGGACAAAGACGACATTCTCGTCAGCATCTCCGGCCATACCGACGCGCTGCCACTGCAGCGACCCGGCTACGGCAACTGGGAGCTGTCTACTGATCGTGCCAACGCGGCCAGGCGCGCGCTGGTGGATGCGGGGCTGAGCGAAGATCGCCTCGGCCGTGTCGTTGGCCTGGGGTCGACGGTGCCACTTCTGGAGGAAGATCCGACTCATCCGGTGAATCGTCGCATCTCGATCATGGTGATGAGCCAGGAAGCGATCGACTCGATGCGGACGGCGGCACGCGGTCTGGTTACGACGAAGTGAGACGCTGGACGCGGTCAGTCGCAGCAGTTCCGGCTAGGTGTCGACGACTGCCTACTCGGCTACTCGGCCAGAAGCTCGCCGAAGTCTCTCGCTTCCTCTCGAACGCTGGCGAGCATGGTCTCGTTGACGTTCAGGCGCTTCGCCTGCGGTAGCGCGAGTATCGCTTCTGGCTCCAGTTCGCCGGTCTGCTCCGCGGCTGCGATGGCCACGGCCAAGCCCAGAAGATCGTTCGTGTCGTGGGCGAAATCCTGCTGGTCGTCTGGTGTGCACTGCTGACCTATGGCCTGAGCGGCCTGCTCCGGAAGGTTCCAGGATTCGGCTATGGCACTGCCTATGATCGGGTGCCACTCATCGAGCACCTCGTCGTAGTTTCCGGCGCCGATCTCGTCTACGACTCCGTCGCGGCTCAATATGTAGATCCGGCCAATGTTGTGCACCAGACCCAGAGTAAGCATCTCGTCTGGATGAGCGCGCCGGGTGTGCCGGGCAAGGGCATGGCATAACCCTGCGACGACATGGCTACGCTCCCACTCCGGATCGAGCAGGTGCTGGATGCAGCGGAAGTCCTCGGCCTTGCGCAGCTGCTGCAATGCGAACTGAATGCTGACGCTGCGTACGAGCTTCATGCCAAGCCGGGCGACGCTGGTCACCAGGCTCGCGGTTTCTGCGCCGCTGCGGCGGTAAGTCACGGAGTTGGCGATTTTGAGCAGCGTGCCTGCGAGGATGGGCTCGCTGGCTACCAGATCCGCGATCTGCTCCGAGTCACAGTCGTCACGGTCGAGCGCTGCCCGGATGAGGACGACGACTTCAGGCAGCGATGGCAGGTTGAGGTCACCGCTCGAGAGGTCCGCCGCCAAGTCCTTGATGATGCGATAGGCTGCGGTGCCGTTGTTCGGATCGACTTCGGAGTTGCGCGTGGCTGTCTCCTTGGATTCAAGGATCATCGTTGCTCCCGTCCGACGGTGAATTGAGGAACCCTGCAACTCATGTCGGCTTCCCTCATGAAAACTTGAGTCAGGACTGGTCCGCTGTTCGGCCGCTCGACGGCCCGTTTCGCTCTCCGTCCCGTCTCACAGAGCTGCGTACGTAGCGGTCCGGGCCCACTGCACCGCTTCGGTGTAATGTGAAGCCAGGTCATCCGCAGCGATCGACTCGGCGGCCCGGCAGGCCCTGTCCCACTGGCCACGCTCGTAGGCCAGAACGGTCAGCAGCGCGCGACCATAGCCGCCTTCTCCGCGCAGCAGGGCGGACGTCACCTCCTGCGCCAGGGGAAGTTGGGCCAGTACCCGGGCCAGCGGCTGATCCATGAATGCATCGAGGGTGGAAAACAGCCCGACAGTGAAACCTGCGCTCGGGTCGTTGCGGGGGTCGAGAGCACAAACGAGCTCCATCATGCGGGCACGGGTCAGGGTGAGCTGCAATAGCTCCGCGTGCTTGTCTTCCACTCGGCTGAGCGCAGCGAGACTCACCCAGCGCTTGACGGCTTCCAGCCCGATGAGGACGACGGCACGGTGAATGGATGTCACCCGCCTCGGTAGGCTTACGGCGGCCGAATTGATGAAGCGCATGAGCCGATAGCTCAGAGCGGGATCCTGGGAGACCAGATCCGTGATTTGCTCGATGGAGATGGCGGGATCCTGCAGTCGGCTGAGCAGGCGCAGGGTCGCAAGTCTGTTCCCCGGTGGCCGGGAGCCGGAAACGAGGTTCGGTCGCGCAAAGAAGTAGCCCTGAAAATAGTCGCACCCCGCGGCATGCAGCGCGTCGAAGTCGGACAGCGACTCGACCTTTTCCGCCAGCAAGCGGACCCCGTACGGAGACAGTGCCGCGACGTGCCGCGCTACTTCGTCCGGGCCGAGCGCAAGAACGTCGAGTTTGACGACGCTTGCGATCTCCAGCAGCGGTTCCCAGCAGGGTGCGAGAACGAAGTCGTCGAGCGCCAGGCGGTAGCCCATCAAGGCAAGCTCGCGTGCGGCGTCGATCAGGGTGGCATCGACTTTCACGTCTTCGAGGATCTCGAGCACCACCCGTTCCGGGGGCAGCGCGAGCGCAGCACGGGAAACGATGAAGTCGCGGGTAACGTTGATGTATGCCGGATCGCGCTGGACGATGCGATCGAGGCCGATGTCCATCAACGCGGCCGTGACCACGTGCGCTGTTGCTTCGTCCCCATCGGCGATCACCGCCTCGTTCAGCTGGTCGCCCCCATGCGGGTCGCCCCGATAGAGCAGTTCGTAGCCGTGCACGCGGCGCTGTCGGTCGAAGATCGGCTGACGGGCGACCATCACGTGAGTGGCTACGGGGAGGCGCCCGTCTTCCACGATCAGGTCTCCAGTGCGTCTTCGATGGCCTCGATCAGTGCGCGGATCGAGAAAGGTTTGATCAGCACCCTGGCTCCGGCCTCGAGAGATGCCTCCTCCTCGGGCGGGGGCTCCGCGTAGCCGGACGCGAACAGGACCGGAATCCCGGGGCGCAATGCCCGCAGGCGGTCGGCTAGCTGGGGCCCGGTGATCTTTGGCATCAGTATGTCCGTGAGCAGGAGGTCGATGGGTCCTTCGTGTCCTGCTACGAGTTCGAGGGCCTCGGCTCCTGAGTTGGCTGCCAGGACCGAATACTCACTGCGCTCCAGCATCAGACGGGTAACGCGCAGCACATGGGGATCATCGTCCACGAGGAGTATGGTCTGACGGCCGCCGCTGCGTTCGGGCTCCACTACGGTGATGGCCTTCTCGGCGGGTTGCTCGGCCTGCGGCAGAAGTATGGAGAACGTGGATCCATGGCCGGGTGCGCTGTCGCACCAGATGTTGCCGTGATTCTGCCGAATCATCCCTTGTACGGTGGCGAGACCGAGCCCCGTGCCGCTGCCTACCGGTTTGGTGGTGAAGAACGGATCGAAGATGCGTTCCTGTGTCGCCCTGTCCATGCCGTGGCCGGTATCGCTAACCGTTACCAGGGCGTGCGGTCCAGGCGCCATGTTCGGGAGCAACCGCGAATCCGAGGCTGACAGGTGCACCACGGATGTGGCGATCGTCAACGTGCCGCCCCCAGGCATCGCGTCGCGGCTGTTGCCGCCAAGGTTCAGCAGAATCTGCTCGAGCTGAACCGGGTCGATGCGCACCGACCAGGGCCCGAGGCCGAGCTGCAGCTGTACCTGGACGTGTTCGCCGATAAGGCGTCGGAGCATGGGTGCCTGATTCTCGATAGCTCTGTCGAGCTCGATCAGTTGCGGCTCTACCGCGCTGCGGCGAGCGAAGGCCAACAGCATCCGTGTCAACGTGGCAGCCTGATCGCAGGCTGCACGCAGCGTATCCATATCATCTCGCAGTTCTTCCACGTCAGGCAGTGTGCCTGAAACCAGTTCCATCGTGCCGCTGATGATCGCGAGGAGATTGTTGAAGTCGTGAGCGACGCCGGTGACCAGCTGCCCGATGGTTTCCATCTTCTGGGCTTGGCGCAGATCGCACTCCAAGTCCACGCGTTCGCTCACGTCGCGTAACGATGCCAGAACGCAATGGCCGGCATCGATGTTCACGGGACGCAACATGACCTGGACTGGAAACGGCTCGCCGTCGCGAGGACGCGCCCAGATCGGCTCGCGACCGTCACAGGCCTCCGCTGGCCTGGCGGCTGCCTGGTAGGGATGGCGCAGCGCACGCAAGCGGGTCCGCAACGGCTCGGGAAGCAGGTTTCCGACCGGTTCGCCGATCAGCTCCTCCCGCTCGAACCCGAACATCTGCTCGGCGCTCCGGTTGAGGAGCAGGATGCGGCCCCGATTGTCGAGCATAAGCATTGCTTCTGGGGCGTTTTCGAACAGGCACTGGAACAGTTCGCTATGGCCCGGTGCCGGCGATGCACCGCTGCGCTGCGCACTCCTCTCGGCGCGGACGTACTTTTCGCGCTGCTCCGGGGACGACGGACTGGCTGTGCCGAAGACGGTGGCAGCGGGAGGTGACGGACGTTCGATCGACATGAAGTACTCCTGCCCAGGCGCCTGGAAGGGCGTAATTCGGGGCGCGAAATGCACAGCACTGTTCAGGTTATCGGTCGTCCGCCGACAAAGTTGAGCAGGCGGCAGCTCCGGAGTGTCCGCGCTGGGGTGGTCGCAGCGTCGGCAGAGGTGTGAACGTGGTCTGCACGGACCAGGTGGCGATTCGGAAACCCGGCGCCGTGGGAAGGTCGGATGCGATGCGGTTGCGTCCGTTTCATGATCCGAGTACGGTCTGCCAGCGTTGGCGAGGGCCGGGCTCCGTACACAGGAGTTACCTGAAGTCAGTGGTCGAGGACAGGACAGTGCTTCGGTTGGCGTCGCGCGCGTCTGCACACTCCGGGACTCGATCCGGTTGTGCCCGAGCGGGTAGCGGGATCTTGGTGCAAGCCCGGTCGCTTCCGGTATGAGGTGTCCGCGCCTGCTTCTGATCGATGACCTCGGCGGGGAACGGGACGACCTCGAGGCTCAGCTGCTGGAACGTGGCTTTGCGGTGGATACGGCCGCCAGCGGCGAAGCAGCCTTGCGGCTGGCCGATGCCGACATCCCTGATCTCATACTCTGCGAGCTGCACATGGTCGACGCCCAGGGGTTGTCGATGCTCGAACGCTGCACGCGTGATCTGCCCGATGTTCCGCTCATCGTCATCACCGAAGGCAGCGACATCAGCGATGTCATGCAAGCATTGCGGCTCGGGGCATCCGACTACCTTTGGAAACCGGTTGGGGACATCGAGGTTCTGATTCATGCCGTCGAGCAGGCGCTCGAGCGCAGTCGTCTGCGGCAGGAGAACTCGCGTTTCAAGCAGGAGCTGGAGGCGGCCAACCAGCAACTCAAGGAGTATGTCGAAGCTCTTCAGCAGGATCAGCGCGCGGGGCGTGAGGTGCAGCTCGGTATGCTCCCGCCGACGCCCATGGCCATAGACGGCTTCCGGCTGCAGCACCAGATCCTTCCTTCCTTGTTCCTCTCCGGCGACTTCGTCGACTACTTCCGCATTACCGATCGGCACTTCGTCTTTTTCATTGCCGACGTCTCCGGCCACGGCGCCTCATCGGCGTTCGTCACGGTCCTGTTGAAGAACTTTTCCCGGCGCCTGCGCCGTGAGTATCGGCCGCGCATGCTCAGTGCGCCGGGAGAGATTCTGCGCTGGCTCAATCAGGAGCTCCTCGAGAGTCAGCTTGATCGCCATGTGACCATGTTTCTCGGGATCATCGACTGCCAGGACGACCGGCTTGCGTATGCCAATGCCGGACACTTCCCGGCGCCTGTTCTGACCGAGGCGGGTGAGGCCCGCTATCTGGAACTGCCGGGCAAACCGCTGGGGCTGTTTCCGGATGCGCGCTTCGAGTCGGCAAGCCTGGCTCTGCCGGAGCGTTTCCGGCTCGCTCTGTTCTCCGATGGCGTATTCGAGGTGATGCAGGCGCCGAGCCTGGCCGCCAAGGAGGCGCGCCTGCTGCAGGCGGCCCGCGAGCATGCGGAGCTTGCGGGGCTCTGCAGGGAACTGGGGCTCGCCCCCGGACTCGAAGCCCCCGATGACGTAGCCTGTCTGCTGCTGTCACGAGGTGAGTGATGGAACCTGGCCGCATTCTGGTGGGCGACCACAACGGGATCTATGTTCTCAAGTTCACGGGTGACGTGCGCGTGACGCTGTGCGCCACCGTTGATTCCTTTCTGCGGGTCCTGCTCAACCGGGACGATTTTCGGGCCGTCATCGTCGACTTGAGCGAGACCGAGGGCATCGACAGTACCTCCCTCGGACTGCTCGCACGGCTATCGCTGGAAACCAACCGGCGCTTCGGATTCATTCCGACCCTGGTTTCCACCCAGCCGGATATCACTCGCGTGCTGCGGACCATGGGCTTCGACGACGTTTTCCACATCGTCGAGGAACCGCTCGAGGAAGTGGGCCAGTTGGGTGAACTGCCTCCGCTCGAAACGGACGAGGACGATGTGCGCGAGCGGGTTCTCGATGCACATCGGGTGCTGATGAGTCTGAATGATCGCAACCGGGAAAACTTTCAGGACCTTGTCACCGCCCTGGAGGCCGAATCGCCGGGCAATGCCACGGGAGCCATGCGCTGAAGTCGCGTGTGTCGATTGATCGGAGTCAGTCCGATGGCCGGGTTTCACGCTTGGCCTGGATAAAGTCGGAGTGGCGCACGTAGAGCAGACCAGCGATGCGGCGTATCAGCTGCTCCTCGTAGGAGTGCACCGAGCCGTCGGCCCAGGCCACCCGCCACATGTTGCGGATCAGGGCGATGCGACCGGGTTGCTCCCAGCGTTCCGCGATCAGGCGTGTGAACTGGTAAAGGTCCGTAGCCGTCGCCAGCTCCTGTTCGGCCAACTCGATCAGCTCCTCCACCTCAGAATGTGGCAGGTCGAACGTGTCCTCCAGGGCGTGGATCACTCGTTCAGTCGCGGCCGGATCCTGTCTGGAATCTGCCCTCATGACTTCGATCATGAGTGCGGCGGTCGCGAGTGCGAGCGGATCCGTCTGATTGGGAGCCTCCTCCGGATCCCGATCGAGGCGTTCCTCGAAGAAGCGACGGATGGCCGCAAGCATCAGGCTGCTGCGCGCGCGATAGCGGGATCGACCGCGGCCAGCGCGCGGTCCAGAACATCGATGCCGGCGCCGGCGCGGGGAGCCTGTTCAGACAGGATGCGTCGGAAGCGGCGGGCGCCGGGGCGACCGCTGAACATCCCGAGCAGGTGCCGGGTCATGGCATGCAGCGGCACGCCCTCGGCTAGCCGCGCGAGCACGTACGGGCGAAACCGAGCAAGCGCATCGGCAGCGGTCACCGGTGACTGTCCGGGCCGCAACAGGGCCGCATCGAGGGCGGCTAGCACCTCGGGCCGGCCGTAAGCTTCACGTCCGAGCATCACGCCATGGGTGTGCTCCAGCTGGCGTTGCGCGTCCGCCACGGACTTCAGCCCACCGTTGATGATGAACTCCAGGTCCGGGCGCCGGGTGACCAGTGCATGCACACGATGATACTGAAGCGGCGGAATTTCGCGATTCTGGCGCGGCGAAAGCCGGCCGAGGATCGCTTTGCGTGCGTGGACGATGAACAGGCTGCAGCCGGCAGCGGCGACCTGATCCACGAAGGCTTCGAGATGGGCGGTGCTGTCCCAGTCATCAACGCCCAGGCGACACTTGACGCTGACCGGGATCGTCACGACCGAGCGCATCGCTGCAACGCATGCCGCGACCCGGTCCGGTTCGCGCATCAGACAGGCGCCGAAGCGGCCCGACTTGACCCGATCGCTCGGGCAGCCGACGTTGAGGTTGATCTCGTCGTAGCCGGCGGCGGCACCGAACTGCGCCGCGGCCGCCAGTTCTTCCGGATCACTACCGCCCAGCTGCAGGGCCACGGGATGCTCGGCGACATCGAAGCCGAGCAGACGTTCACGATCGCCATTGAGCACTGCCGCTGCGGTGACCATTTCCGAATAGAGGACGATCTCGGGTCCGAAGCCGCGCAGGAAACGCCGGGCATGGCGATCCGTGCAGTCCATCATCGGCGCGACGCAGACGCGGTGACGCCCCCACGGGCCCAGCGGTCCCGTGCCGTGCGTCGCAGGCTGTCGATGTTCGTGCCCCATGCGCATCCATGAAGGTGGCGGTGAACGCGCGGATCATAGCAAACCGCGCCTGGCGCGTGACGCGCCGGACCGCTCATGGGCAGCCGCCTGATGAGGTCCGTATAATCGCGGCCCTCATCCCGGGACCGGAGACCACGCATGACCGTGCGCACCCGCGTTGCGCCCTCGCCCACAGGCGATCCTCACGTCGGGACGGCCTACGTGGCGCTGTTCAATCTCGCCTTCAGCCGCAGCCAGGGCGGCAGCTTCGTATTGCGTATCGAGGACACGGATCGCGCGCGTTCCACCGTACGCTCGGAGCGCATGATCCTCGACAGTCTGCGCTGGCTCGGTCTGGAATGGGACGAGGGGCCGGATGTCGGTGGGCCGCATGGTCCGTATCGGCAGAGCGAACGCGGCGAAATCTACGCGGACCATGGCGAGAAGCTGCTCGCTGCGGGTCATGCGTTTCGCTGCTTCTGCTCGAGTGAGCGTCTCGATGCGGTTCGCCAGGCGCAGCAGCAGGCGGGGGAGACGCCGCGCTATGACGGGCACTGTCTCGGACTTTCTGCTGACGATGTCGAGCGCCGCCTCGCTGCGGGCGAAGCTTCGGTGGTTCGCATGAAGGTGCCAGAGGAGGGCCTTTGCCGGATCGACGATCTGTTTCGCGGAGTCATCGAGATCGACTATCGGCAAGTGGATATGCAGGTGCTGATCAAGTCGGACGGGATGCCTACCTATCACCTGGCGAACGTGGTCGATGACCATCTGATGCAGATCAGTCACGTCATCCGTGGCGAGGAGTGGATCAACTCGGCGCCCAAGCATCGGTTGCTTTACGACTATTTCGGCTGGAAAGCACCGATTCTCGCCCACCTGCCACTGTTGCGGAATCCGGACCGCAGCAAGCTTTCCAAGCGTAAGAATCCTACCAGCATCGAGTTCTACCGACGTATGGGTTACCTGCCGGAGGCGGTGCTGAACTTTCTCGGACTGATGGGCCATTCCATGGCGGACGGGCGCGAACAGTTCGGGCTTGCGGAATTCGTCGATGCCTTCAGCCTGGAGCGGATTTCACTCGGGGCACCTGTTTTCGACTTGGAGAAGCTCGATTGGCTCAACGGCACCTGGATCAGGGGGCTGGATGATGATGCCTTCGCCGACAGAGTAGCTGCCTGGGCATTCAATCGTGAAAATCTGATGCGCATCGTACCGCTTGTTCGCGAGCGGACCGAACGCTTCGCGGATCTGGTGGCGCTCGCCGGCTACCTCGTAGGCGATGACCGTAAGTTGTCGGCGGACTCCTTCGAAGGCCTCGACCTGCAGGCAGATGAGGTCCTCGAGGTGTTGCAGTTCGTGCTCTGGCGCCTTGAGCAGGTTCCGGACTGGGAGCGTGAAACCCTGGTTGATGTCTGTACCAGTCTTGCTCGCGCCATGGACATCAAAATCCGCAGCCTGCTCGGACCACTTTTCGTCGCCCTGTCCGGGCGGCCAGTGGCATTGCCTCTTTACGACTCCATGGTGATCCTTGGTTCGGAGGTGACGCGGGCGCGACTGCGCGATGCCATGCAGGTGCTCGGAGGCGTTTCTAAGAAGCAGGCAAAACGCCTGGAAAAGCGCTTCCGTGACCTGGTTGCCGCCTCGGCCGAAACAGGTGGCAAGGAGGAGGAAAAAGGCCGGTAGTGCAATCGCCGGCTTGGTTGACACCCCTGGGGCGGCTCAATAAGATTCGCCGCCTCGTCGGATGCACGCTTCGTGCAACGCCAGCATGACGGGGCTATAGCTCAGCTGGGAGAGCGCCTGCATGGCATGCAGGAGGTCGGCGGTTCGATCCCGCCTAGCTCCACCAACAGCGCGTCACCTCGGTGCGCAAATCAAGAAGGGGCCTCGCTGAGGCCCCTTTTTCGTCGCCCTCTATCTGCTCTGATCAAATCAAGCCAAGGGTCCAGGCACCAGCCCCGATGGCGATGATGGCGCTGGCAGCAATGACGGCCCAGAGCACGGGACTGGTCGAGCTCGATCTGCCGCCGGAACGCCCGCGCGCGTCGCCGGATGCGATGGGGCTTTCGCCTTCTTCTGCCTCGAAGATCATTTCCACGCGTCCGAAGGCGATGACGTCACCGGGCGCCAGATAGCTGACGATGCTGGTGCGGCCGTTTACCGAGGTGCCGTTGGTAGAAATCAGGTTGACGACGCGCCAGATGCCATCTTCGTTGACGATCTGTGCGTGGCGGGCCGACACGCTACTGTCCTCGATCACGATGTCGTTGCGGCTCTGACGCCCGATCATCGTCTTGGGTTTGGTCAGCTCTAAGGATCGATTAGCGACTGCGTCGCTGATTCCCACCAGCTTGGGCGTGCCTTTGATCTTACGGGCTTGACCTGCAGCGGCTGACGTCGCCCCGGACGCCAGTTCGCTGCTGCTGAGGATCACCGTCTCGTTAGGACCCAGAGAGCGCTGGTCGGCTGGAACCGAGCGGAGATCCTCATTGGCGTCCTTTTCGCTCATCGCTGTATCCGGGCGGACGGGGACGGAAGGTCCATGAGTATAGACGCTTGGTGGGGCGTCACCGTAGTAGCCGCTGATGGCGATCACCGGTTGCAGATCGGTGCTTTCCGGTGCCGTGGGCAGGGCGCTGAACTGCCTTCCATCGCCCTGCAGGAACCGCCCGTAAGTTGTTGTCACAGCGGGTGAAAAAGACAGTGAATTCGTGCTTGACAGCGCTCTGGATCGCGGAATACAAGGGCGCTGTCGCAGGTGTTTGGAAGGAAGGCGTTCCTAAGCTTGCGCAACAGCGGCAGACGCCGAGTCTGCCATGTATCAGCCGATGTCACAGTTGAGGGCATCACTCATGGCCAACGATGACGACGACGTTTTCGATGAACTCCTCGACGAAGAGTTCGCGGGTGTCGGGCAAGATGAGGAGGAGGGCGACACCGTCACCCGTCTCGCCCTCCCAAGCCAGTCAGTTTCCGTGCGTCGTGCCATTGAGTTGCGCATGGAACAGCGCCGAATGGACCAGATGCTGAACTACCTCGAACTCGATTTCGAAGACGAGGAATAGGTACGGTTCGACTGCCGCCCGATCCCCGGTCGGGCGGCAGTTTGCAGCGTGTGGCCCTCACCTGCGGCCGCCATGGCGTCGATCTTCCCCTGATTCCCGTGCCGGCGCAGTGATGTGGTTGGCAGCATCGACGTGGCCGCGTAATGTGCCGACGCCGTGTCGTCAGTGAGGCCTGCTTCGTGATCGCCGCGTCCCCCGGCTCCCGCCCCCTGCCCGAACCCCGAGACCTGCATCGCGGTGCACGCTGGTGCTGACGACCCCGGCTGAGCATCATCTCGTCCTGCTCGGAGGTGGACACAGTCATCTCGCGGTGCTGCGCCGCTGGGCCATGCGGCCGCAGCCTGGGGTGCGCCTGACGGTGGTGGCCCGGGAGCTGCACACTCCTTATTCCGGCATGCTGCCGGGGCTGGTGGCTGGGCACTACGACTTCGACGATGTGCACGTGGATCTCGGGCCGCTGGCGGTCGCCGCCGGTGCCAGGTTGATCCATGACGAGGTTGCCGGGCTCGATGCAGCGGGCAAACGCCTGCACTTCGCAGACAGGCCGTCGCTGCGTTACGACACGCTGTCCGTCAACTCCGGCGCAACACCATCTGTTCGTGGCATTGCCGGTGATGTTGACAGCCTCAGGCTGGTGAAGCCGATATCACGCTTCCTGCCAGGATTCGATGCGGTATGCACCCGGCTGGCGTCAGCTGCGGCGCCGATCGACATTGTTGTGGTGGGAGGTGGGCCGGGTGGCGTGGAACTGGTGCTGGCGCTCGCCCATCGCCTTACGCGGACAGGGCTGCGGGATCGGGCGCGCCTGGCTCTCGCAAGCGCTTCGGCGCGCCTGCTGGCAGGGCACGGGCAGGCTGTGGCGCGGGCCATGCTGAGCGAGTTGCAGCATGCCCGGGTGAGCGTGTTGAGCGGTGCGGAAGTCGTTGCGGTGGAATCCGGTGTTCTGGTCTGTGCGGACGGCAGCAGGCTCGCTGCAGACGAGACCTTTTGGGTGACCGGTGTGGAGGCACCGCGATGGACCAGGGAATCGGGGCTCGCCGTCGATGCAGCCGGCTTCATCGAAGTGGGCCCAACGCTGCAGAGCGTATCGCATGACGATGTCTTCGCTGCAGGCGACGTAGCTGCCCTGGGCTTCGCGCCGCGCCCGAAGTCCGGAGTCTTCGCGGTGCGCGCGGGTGAGGTGCTCGCACGCAATCTGCCGGCATGGATCCGGGGTGAGCGGTTGCGTCGCTTTCGGCCCCAGCGTCGCGCGCTCTACCTGATTTCCACCGGTAATCGCCGTGCCATCGTCTCCCGACCCGGAGTTCCATCCCTGCGCGGGTCATGGGTCTGGCGCTGGAAGGACGCGATCGATCGCCGCTTCATGCGGCGCTATCAGGATCTGCCGCCGATGCATGAAGCGCCACGGCGATCAGTGGTGGCGGCGAGCCGGGGCGGTCAGCGTCTCGCTCAGGGCATGCGCTGTCGCGGCTGCGGTGGCAAGGTTGCCGTGAGCCCTTTGGCCGCGGCACTCGGGCAGGCCGGGATCGGCGCCGACCGGCATTTCGAGGATGCGGCAGAACTGCCGGTTGCAGGTCAAGTGCTGCACCAGACTATCGATGGCTTTCCCTTGCCGGTCAGCGATCCCTACCTGGGTGGGCGTCTGGCGGCGCTGCACGCGCTGGGTGACCTGTACGCCATGGGCGCCGAGCCAGTTGCCGCGCTGGCCCTCGCAGGGATCCCATACGCCCGGGAAGCCCTGATGGCGGAAGACCTGGCAGCGCTGATGGCGGGCGCGGAGCGGGAGCTCAGGCAGGCGGGCTGTGCGCTGCTCGGTGGACACTCCTGCGAAAGCGAGACCATCAGTCTGGGCCTTGCCCTCACCGGCCGGGTTGCCGACGCGGACGCGGGCGCCGATGCGGACACCGATGCCAATCGAGCGTTGCGCAAAGACCGCTTGCAGCCTGGCCAGGCCCTCGTCCTGACCAAGCCGCTAGGTACCGGGGCATTGCTGGCGGGGTCTGCTTCCGGGCAGATCCCATCGCGCCACGTGGAGGCCGCGCTGGCTTCCATGCTGCTTTCCAACGGGCCTGCGCTGGCGCAGCTGCGGCGCTTCGAGGCCACGGCCTGCACCGACGTCACCGGCTTCGGGCTCCTCGGCCACGCTTTGGAGATGGCTGCGGCGTCGGGGTGCGCGCTCGAGTTGCAGACCAGCCGGATCACCGCGCTGCCTGGAGCGCTCGAAGCCATCGCCGCAGGGGTCGTTTCGAGCCTTCAGGACGCCAACGAGGACAGCCTGGAGCACGCGGAGTTGGCTTTCGGCCTGAATCCTGCCGATCCCGAGCTGCGCCTGCTCTGCGACCCGCAGACCTGTGGTGGTCTGCTCTTCTCGCTCCCGGACACTGCGGCGGATACCTGCGTTGCAGCGCTCCGTGATGCGGGGTACACGGCGGCTGCGGTGGTCGGACGGGCGGTGCCCGCCAGACCCGGAACGCGGCCGCTGAGGATCCTGTCCGAGGCTTCCTGAACCCGATGCGCGAGTGCGTTGCAGCGCACTTCAGTCGGGCTGCATGCGCGGTTGATGCAGCGCCAGTGGCTCGACGCCGCTGAAGTGGTCCGCCAGGTCGTCTGCCGTGAACGGTGTATCCCTGAACGCCACGTGGCGCTCTTCCGGGTGGGTCCAGAGGGCGGCCTTGCGCCCGTTGAACGTCAGGCACTGGCCGTTCAAGTGAGCGGCCGCGTCGCTGGCAAGCCAGAGCAGGCCTTCCGCGACTTCCTCTGGCTTGCCGAAGCCCATTGCGACCGGATCAGGTGGCTCACGGCCCTTGTCCGCCGCGTCTGCCTTGGCGCGCTCGAAGACGACCTGAGTCATGTCGGTTTCGGCAATGGGCCAGACCGCATTGCTGCGGATCCCGAGCCGGGTCAGCTCCAGGACCGAAGTGCGCAGCAACCCCATCATCCCGGCTTTCGCTGCCGCATAGTTGGCCTGCCCGAAGCCGCCCGACAGTCCGGAGTTGCTGATGACCTGAATAATGTGGCCGCCGGACTCGCGCATGGCCCGGGCAGCTTCACGCGTGCAGCCGAACGCGCCCCGGAGGTTGACTGCGATGACGTCGTCCCACTCCTGCATCGACATCTTCATCAGCGTCCGGTCGCGGACGATGCCGGCGTTGTTGACCATGACGTCGATGCCTCCGAAGGCATCGACGCAGCCCGCAACCAGCGCTTCACAGGTGGATTCCTCGGCAACGGAACCCGGCACGGCGACGACCGAGCCGCCCGCACTGCGGATCGTGCCTTCGACCTCCGCAAGTGCTTCGAGATTGGTGCCGTTCAACACCACGCTTGCGCCCTCGCGTGCCATGGCGATCGCGAAGGCGCGCCCCAGGCCACGTGAAGACCCCGTTATCACCACCCGTTTGCCATCAAGCCTTGCCATCTGCCTCTCCCTCATCGTCCTGCCGGTGCGGTGCCATCGGCGGTTGCGGTTGCGGTTGCGGTTGCGGTCCATGTTGCCATGCCCAGCCTCCTTTGCGGCGATCGCTGGAAGCGAGGTACTCGAAACGGCGGGTCCGGTTCCGAAAGACATGCGCGGAAGGAGGGGCGCAGACTGCGATTCGTCACGGCGACGCTCGTCGCTGCAGGTGGCGGAAGGCCGGGGAGTCGAACCCCGCAGGCACGCGTGGCGCGCCTCACCGGGTTTGAAGTCCGGGCGCCCCACCGGGGACGTTGCGCTTCCGCAGACGAGTCTACCGACGACAAACCGGAGCGGCCAGCCGGCTGCGGGCGCTCAGTCAGGGACGGTAAGTCAGGGACGGTGAGTCAGGGACCGCTAGTCAGCGGCGCTTGAGCCCTGGCTTTCGCCGAAGATATCCGTTGGGTCGGCGACCACTCGGCGCAGGTCGCCAGAGCGGCGCGTCAGGCCTATACGATCGAAGTACTCGAGGAGATCGATGGTGAGGTTGCGGCCGATTCCGGCAGCGTCGCGAAAGCTGCGTGCATCGAAACTGCCTTCGTTGGCTGCCGCCACGATCGTCGTGAGCGCGGCCAGCTCGGCTACGGCCTCGGGCAGGAGAAAACGGTTCCTCGCGACCCGCACCAGGCCGCCGGTGTGAACGATGCGCCCGAGCAGCGTCGTCAGGTCGTCGGGGTCGAGGTCCAGCTTGCGCGCGAGATCGTGGACGACGGGAGGCTGCCTGGGCTGCTCGGCGAGATGCGGACGCAGGTCCTGCCATCGCCGGGCATCTGCCGGGTCCAGGCGCGGCCGGTGATCCGGCAGATGAAAGCGGGTCGCTGTTCGAGCGAGACGCGCGTCGCGGATGAGGTCACGCAGGGCCGCTCGCAGTACGGATGGCGCCGGTCGTGGTTCGAGCACTGCGAGGACTTCATCGAAGCCCATGCCCGCGAGTTGCGGCTGCCCGGCGTGGAAGCGTGTGAGGGCATCGACGATTCGATCAGCCAGCGCACGCCAGGCGGCCGCATCGCGCAAAGTCACGCCGCCGGAGCGATCGACCGCGGTCCCGGGTAACGCCGCAATGAGGTCGTCGGGGTTGGCGTTGAGCTTCCAGGCGAGTGCAGCGACATCCAATGCCAGGGGCCGGCAGACGAGTGCGGCGCGGGCGATGGCTGCATGCTCGCCGGCTTCCAGTGCATCGAGTTCGGCAAGGCGTGCCGGATGGCTGCGCCCGCGCCGTGGTGGCTCCGGGTCGAGGACGCGGCCACCGGCGAGCGTGTGGCTGCCGCTCCCGTCGCGGAGGATGAAGCGATCACCGTGCAGGACGCCGAGCGGTTCGCGCACGATGACATGGGCCCTGGGTGCTTCTTGGCCGCCGTCGATGTGCACGATCCGCCCCATGACATGGCTGGCGCCGTGGTGCACGTGCAGATCCTGGCCCGAACGCAGGGCGACCCCTGGCAGCAGGCGCAGGCGCGCATCGAATCGGGTTTGGGGGTGTGCGAGTTCGGGTGCCACCAGCCACTGCCCCCGCTTCACTCGGGAGTGGTGCACACCGGAGAGATTCAGGGCGAGGCGCTCGCCGGCCACGCCCTGGCTGGAGATCCTGTCCAGGGCTCGCACGCTCTTTGCCCTGACCGCTTCGTTGTCCGGCAGAACCACAAGTGTGTCCTCCGGCTTTACCCGCCCCGCATGAGCGGTGCCGGTTACGACGAGTCCGGCTCCGCTTACGGTGAAAGCGCGGTCGATGGCGAGGCGAAAGCCTGATTCCGTCCTGATCGATGGGCGCGGCGAAAGCGCGCTCAGGGCCTGCCGAAGGGTATCGATTCCCGTCCCTTCGGGTGCGCAAACGACCACGATCGGAGCCTGCGCGAGACAGGTTGACGCTAACAGTTCCGTAATGGCGTCGCGGCTGCGGGCCAGGGTTCGGTCGTCTGCCAAGTCACTGCGCGTGAGGGCCACGACGGCCGCCTCGACGCCGAGCAGATCGAGAATCTGCAAATGCTCGCGGGTCTGCGGCATCGGTCCTTCGTCCGCCGCTACCACCAGCAGCGCCACATCGATGGCGGCGACACCGGCCAGCATGTTGCCGATGAAGCGGTGATGGCCGGGTACGTCGATGAACCCCCAGCGCTGGCCCAGCCAGTCACTATAGGCGAAACCGAGGTCGATGGTGAGCCCGCGTCGCTGCTCTTCTTCGAGGCGGTCCGTGTCCACGCCGGTCAAGGCACGGACCAGGGTGGTCTTGCCATGGTCGACGTGACCGGCGGTGGCGATGATCACGCCGCTGCGATCTCCGGAAGCTGAGCGAGGAAGCCCGGCTCGTCCTCGAGGCAGCGCAGGTCGAGCAGCAGCCGCTCCTGCTGAATGCGTCCGACCACCGGGGTCGGCAGCCGACGCAGGCGCCGGTGCAGCTGCTCGAGCGCCGCATTGCGGCCGCGTTCGAGCAGCGGTTCGATGGCGAGACCGGCGCTCGCAAGGCTCGCGACCGGCAGCGCGCCGCTGCCGATCTGGCTGGCCAGGTCGACGACTTCGACCTCCCAGGGTGGCCCAAGAGCTTCAGCAAGGGGTGTTCGGAGACGATACGCCAGGGCTCGGATCTCGGTCTGCGTCCTGGTCAGCAGGCGCAGCACCGGCAGCTCTTGGCGCAGCGTTTCGTCGCGACCATACAGACGCAGCACGGCGGCGAGGGCAGCCAGGGTGACCTTGTCCACCCGCAAGGCCCGCTTCAAAGGGTTGCGGCGCAGAGCTTCCACGGCGCTGCGGCTGCCAACGATGATCCCGGCCTGGGGACCGCCAAGCAGCTTGTCCCCGGAAAAGGTGACCAGGTCGGCGCCCGCCGTCAGGGCCTCTCCAGGGGTCGGCTCCCGTTCCAGACCGAAGCGGGAAAGATCGACGAGACTGCCGCTGCCGAGGTCCCATCCGAGCGGCAGGCCGTGAGCATGTGCGATGCCGGCCAGCTCTCCGATCGTCACCTCCTGCTGGAATCCGGTGATGACGTAATTGCTGGGGTGCACCTTCAACAGCATGCCGGTCTCCGGACCGATGGACTCGGTGTAGTCGGAAGCGTGCGTCCGGTTGGTGGTGCCGATCTCCACCAGGCGGGCCCCCGCCCGTCGCATGATGTCGGGCAGACGGAACGAGCCGCCGATCTCCACCAGCTCGCCCCGGGAGACCGGCACCTCGCGACCCTCGGCGAAGGTGTTGAGAAGCAGCAGGACGGCGGCAGCGTTGTTATTGACGACGGTTGCCGCCTCGGCTCCGGTGAGTTCGCACAGAAGTCGTTCGACGTGGTGGTCGCGCTCACCGCGGCGGCCACTCGGGAGATCGAATTCCAGGTCGGTTGTGCCCGCCGCGGTAGCCATGGCGGCAATGGCTGCAGCAGGAAGGGGCGCCCGCCCGAGATTCGTGTGGATCACGGTACCAGTGAGATTGAAGAGGGCGCGAGGGCCCCGTCCGGGTAACGCTTCCAGGCGATGGGTCAGAGTCTGGATCAAAGCATCGACGCCTGGGACAGGCGAGCCCGAAGCCAGACCCGCACGGGCATCTGCGAGCACTTGGCGTGCCTCCGTGCGCACGGTGGTGCGCCCCCAGGCTGCTTCGAGCGCAGCGACGGCAGGCAGCGCCAGCAGCCGGTCCATGGCGGGCAGACCTGCGCGGGGGTCGGGGGCGGGAGATTCGGCCATGGTCCGCTTCCTCGTGGTCGGATCCGCAGGTTACAGCGAGTCTCGGTGCCGATGCCAAGGAGACTTTGAACCACGTCGCAAAGCCTGGATCGAGGCTTTGCGCTGCATGGCGGGTGTTATGAAGCGTGACTATGCTCTCAATCACCTTTCCCGCCCGGCGTATCACTCGATGCAGCACCCATCCGGTCAGGGCAAGACGGCTGACGCACTTCGGCACTCCGAACGCGATGCGCGCCGATTGCGGTTCGCGCCGATTCTCGAACAGCAGTTCAAGCAGGAACGCGTGCGCGAGCTGACGGAAACCTGCTGGCAGATCATTCTGCCGGTCTGCGGCATCGTGGTTGGTTTTGCGCTCTTCGATCTGATGAAGCTCGGATACGAAGCGCTGCGGTTCGAGCTCGTGATTCGGTTGGGCGTTCAGGTTCCGGTACTGATTTGCGCCGGTCTCCTTCTGCGCAGCGCCAGATTCGGCGCGCTCGCTCCGAGCGTTGTGGTCACGGCGGTTTTGGTCCTCGGCTGCGGCAATATTCTTGTTGGCCTGCTCGATCAGAGCGGTGGGCAACCATTGCCCACCCACGCGGGGCTCATGCTCATCACGGTCGGCATCTACCTGCTGCTCGGGCTTCGATTGCCGCAGGCGGTGACCACCGCGCTGGTGCTGTCGCTCGTCTGGGTCATGACCATGATCGCGGCAGGGAGGTACGGCTCTGAGCTCGTCGAGGGTGGCATGTTCCTGGTTGCTGCCAACGTGGTGGGACTCACGGCTGGCTACCGGCAGGAAGTGAGTCAGCGGCTCGGGTTTCTGCGCGAGCGCATGCAGGCTTTCGCTGGCGAACATGACGCGCTCACCGGGCTTTACAGTCGCCCCGCGGGTGAGGACCGTCTGCGGACCCTGCTCCGACTGGGGCTGCGGGAACGACGCCCGCTTGGCGCGGCGCTGATGGCGATCGACGCGTTGCGCGAACTCGATGCCCAGCGCGGAGCGGAAGCGGTCGATCACGTCGTGAAGGCCGTCGCCAGGGAGGTCGAGGGCATGGCACGCCGACCGCTGGACTTCGCGGCCGCCATGGGCGGTGGTCGCTTCTTGCTGGTGCTTGCCGATGTCGGCAGAGACGAGTTCGAGCGTCTGCTCGAGATCGCAAGGCAGCAGGTGGTGGCATTGAGCCTGCCGCATCCAGGATCGCCTGCTGCTACCTACGTCACGGCTACGGCGGCAGGGCTCTGGGTCGGCCGGGATTGGTCGATGACTGCAGATGAGGTGATCGAGGCCTTGGAGGCCTGCCTCGAACGTGTGCGCAACACCGGGCTGAATCGCAGTGACGTGCAGGTCTGGCGAGGCAACGACGACACGACGAGCGCTCCAGTTCTGAAGCTGTTCGGCCGGGACGGTAGTTCCGCCTGACTTTATATGCGGTCTCTGGTTCAGCTGGCGATTGACCTGCATCATGGTGCGCGGCACGCGGTGCGTGGCTCCATGGCATCATGTGTCTTTTCGCCATCACTCAGAGGACCGTTTCATGAGCTACAAGAAGGTACTCGTTGCCGTTGATCTCACCGAAGAGAGCGATCAGGTGCTGGCGAAAGCCAAGCACGTGGCCGAACAGGACGGTGCGCAAGTCTCGCTCGTTCACGTGGTGAAGCCCATCGAGCACGTCTACGGCGGATTCGGTGCAGTGGGCCTCGCAGGTGATTTTTCCGCCCAGATGGCGACGCTCGAGCAGCAGGCGGTCAGTCATGCACAGGAACAGCTTGCGAAGATGGGCAAGGACATCGGCGCCGCCAGCGACAAGCAGTTCGTTCAGGTCGGATCGGCTTCCCGCGAGATTCACCGGCTCGCCGAGGAAGAAGATATCGATTTGATCGTTATCGGGAATCATGGGCGTCATGGCCTCGGGCGGTTGCTCGGTTCTACGGCTAACGGTGTGCTGCATGGTGCAGGCTGCGACGTGCTTACCGTGCGGGTCGCGCTCGAAGACTGACTTTCTCGTTAGTTTCGAGATCATGCCCTTGGCGCCGGCAGTTCGCCGGCGCATGGCTTCCATCCTGAATCCTCCCCCCAAGTATTTCTGAGTCCGCTGAACTCGATATGCCGCCGTTGGCATAAGCGGCTCTGTACTCATTCCAAATCAATATTTCCGATTAAACCGATTGAACCGATATATTTATCGGCATCGGGGAGCGGCTGTGCTCTCGAATCGCTGCATAAATCGATTGATCTTTCGGGGAATCGATTTCGGGGCGCAAGGGAAGGGGTGCAATGAGCAAAGACTATCTCACTCCCAATGAAGTGGCGCGCATGCTCATGGTCTCGCCGATCACCGTGCGCCAGTGGGCCAGCAAGGGCCTGCTCGATGCCACCACCACGGCTGGTGGTCATCGCCGCTTCACGCGGGAGGCCGTCCAGCAGTTCGCGCAGGAGCGGGGCATCCGCTTGCCACGCGAGGCGGATGGCAGCGTCCGTCGCCTGCTGGTGGTGGATGACGATCGTCAGCTCAATCGCTTTCTCGTGGAACTGCTGCACGCCTGGAGCCGGCGCATGGGTCGGGAAATCGAGGTTGATTGTGCGTTCGACGGCTTCGAAGCGGGCACCAAGGTCCATACCTTCGACCCGGATGTCGTTTTGCTCGATCTCATGATGCCCGGCGTCGATGGCTTCGAGGTTTGTCGCCAGCTCAAGTCCGATGCCCGCACCAGTCATATCCGGGTGGTGGCCATGACCGGCTACTACTCACCGGACCGGGTCCAGAAGATTCTGGCAGCCGGCGCCGACCGCTTCATACGTAAACCCTTCTCCAACGACGAAGTCATTGATGCTTGCGGCCTCGCGACGACGAGCCGCCCCGAATCGATGTCGCAGGCTACGAAAAGCGAGGTGTGCCATGGATGATTTCAGCCACGACGAAGCGCTCGCCGAGCCCATGATGGAAGCGTTCACGGACTCGTTCAAAGACACGCTGTCCGAGTCCTTCGGGCTGTCGGGTCCGACCTCCTGGGCACGCGAGAGTGAAACCGAAGCGCCAGCGCGGCGCGGTCGCGCCGGGGGTCGCAAGGCGCGCACCCGCGCAGCCCCGAGTGCAGACGTCGGCAGCGAGCAGGATACGGGTGCTTCCCTGGACGCTACCGACATCTACCTGCGGGAGATCAGCGCTGCAGGGCTGCTCGACGCGGAGTCTGAGCGGGATCTTGCTCGCCTCGTGCAGAAGGGCGACGCGGCGGCGCGAGCGCGCATGATCGAGTGCAACCTGCGGCTGGTGGTGATGTTGGCGCGGCGCTACCTCAACCGGGGCTTGCCTCTTGCGGATCTGATCGAGGAAGGGAACTTGGGTCTGATCCGTGCCGTTGAGAAGTTCGACCCAGAGCGCGGTTTCCGCTTTTCGACCTACGCGACCTGGTGGATCCGGCAGGCGATCGAACGCGGCCTGATGAATCAGAGTCGGATGATTCGCCTGCCGGTACACGTTGCCAAAGCTGTGCACGGCTGCCTGCGCGCGGCGCGGGATGCGGAGCAGAACGATATAGAAAGCACGGCGGGCGGAGCGCCTTCGGCTGAAGCCATTGCCGAGCGCATGGATCGGGATGCCGGAGAGGTCAGGGACCTGTTGGCGTTGCATCACCAGACGCGTGCAGCCGATCACGCTGCCGATGCCGGTGACGGCCACATGCTCGAGAACATTACCGACCCGGAGGGCAATGACCCTGAGTCGGAGGTCATGAAGGAGCAGTTCGGGTCGCAGCTCGACGCCTGGTTGGACGAACTTGCTCCGCGACCGCGGGAGATTCTCTGCCGCCGTTTCGGTCTGCGCGGCTACGAGCCGCACACGCTCGAGGAGGTCGGTCGCGAGATCAACCTGGCGCGGGAGCGGGTACGCCAGATCCAGATTCAGGCCATGGCCCAGTTGCGCAAGGCTATGTGCGAGGCCGGAATCGACCGGCTCGAGCTGGCAGTCTGAGTCGCTGCGCCCGGCACCTGCGGGTGCCGGGCGTCCACCGAATCAGTTCCAGCGGCGAATCTCAGCCCGCACTTCGATCGAGCGTGCGATTCCATTCCGCGAGACGCTCTTCCTGCCCAGCGAAAGCAGCCTCCTCGTCTCCGGTCAGGGTTGCCTTCTCGATTTTGTCGCCCTGCTCGATAGCGTTCACGACTTCCTGGTCCTGCGCCGAGACGACTTCACCGAAGATCGTGTGGGCGCCGTCCAGCCAGGGCGTGGCCACGTGAGTGATGAAGAACTGGCTGCCGTTGGTGCCTGGACCAGCGTTAGCCATGGACAGGCGTCCCGGAGCATCATGGCGCAGTTCCGGCGTACATTCGTCCTCGAACCGGTACCCGGGATCACCGGTGCCGGTCCCGCGCGGACAACCACCCTGGATCATGAAGTCGGGAATGACCCGATGAAATCCGAGGCCGTCGTAGAACCCGCGCTTGACGAGATTCGCAAAGCTGGCCACGGTCACTGGGGCGTGTTGCGGGAACAGGCGCAGACGGATCGTGCCGCGATTGGTTACGAGTTCCACGCCGACAGTGGTTCCGCTCATGCAATTCTCCTTGGCTAGCGGCGAGCGCGGCCTGTGGCGGGCCGCGGAGGGGCGCCAGTTTAGGCGCATCGCTTCCCGAACGCGATCCCGAGCGCGCTGCAGGTCGGTTTCAGGGCTGGGAGATTCCAGAATATCTCTCTGTTTCAATGGCTTGTGCCTGGTGTACTGGCCGAGTGAACGGTTCGGGCAAAGGAGGTAGGCATGCGCGTGGGTTTCATCGGGCTAGGAGTAATGGGCTTCCCCATGGCCGGGCATCTTGCTGACGCCGGCTTCGATGTTGGCGTCTACAATCGAACCGCGGTACGCGCGGAGCGATGGCTGGCCGAGCATGCGGGACGACGAGCTGACACGCCCCGTCAGGCCGCGCTCGGGGCGGAGGTGGTCTGCTGCTGCGTTGGCAATGACGACGATGTCCGCTCGGTGCTTTATGGCGAGAGCGGGGCGCTCGCCGGGATGGAGCGAGGGGCGGTGCTCATCGACCACACCACTGCGTCCGCCACACTTGCAAGGGAGCTGGCCGCGGCCTGCAAAGAACGGGATATCGGCTTCGTCGATGCGCCGGTTTCCGGCGGAGAGGCGGGAGCCGTGAACGGTCAGCTCACGGTCATGGCCGGAGGCAGCGAGAAGGATTTCGCGCGTGTCGAGCACGTGTTCGCCTGTTATGCCAAGGCCGCGCGGTTGCTCGGGTCCTCTGGCAGCGGTCAGCTCGCGAAGATGGTTAATCAGGTATGCATAGCCGGTGTGCTGCAGGGATTGGCGGAGGGGCTGCACCTCGCGCGCAGGGTCGGCTTGGACGCCGAGGCAGTGGTCGACGTCATTGCCAACGGGGCCGCTCAGTCCTGGCAGATGGACAACCGCAGTTCGACCATGCTGGAGGGTCGTTTCGACTTCGGCTTCGCCGTTGACTGGATGCGCAAGGATCTCGGCATCGCGCTGGACGAAGCACGACAGTGCGGGGCAAGGTTGCCGCTGACGGCCCTGGTCGATCAGTTCTATGGTGACGTTCAGGCAGCCGGCGGCGGGCGCATGGACACGTCCAGCCTGATCACCCGCCTCGAAGCAACGCTGATCAATCCTGTCAGCGACGATCCATCGGTTTGAAATCGCGCTGAACGGCTCCTGTGTAGAGCTGGCGGGGACGGCCGATTTTGTAGCTACCGCTGATCATCTCGTTCCAGTGGGCGATCCAGCCCGGGGTCCGGCCCGTAGCGAACATGACCGTGAACATGCTCACGGGAATGCCGATAGCCTTGAGGATGATGCCCGAGTAGAAGTCCACGTTCGGGTAAAGGCGCTTCTCTACGAAGTATTCGTCTTCGAGCGCGATGCGCTCTAGCTCCATGGCGAGTTCGAGCTGTGGATCGTCGGCTGCGCCGAGTTCAGCCAGGACCTCGTCGCAGGTCTGCTTCATGACTCGGGCACGCGGGTCGTAGTTCTTGTAAACCCGGTGGCCAAAGCCCATGAGTCGGAACGGATCGTTCTTGTCCTTGGCTCGCTTCACGAACTCATTGACCCGGGAGACGTCGCCGATCTCATCGAGCATGTTGAGCACGGCTTCGTTAGCGCCGCCGTGGGAGGGGCCCCAAAGTGCCGCAATGCCGGAAGCGATACAGGCGAAGGGATTGGCGCCGGTGGAACCGGCGAGGCGAACAGTCGAGGTCGAGGCATTCTGCTCGTGGTCCGCATGCAGCATGAAAATGCGGTCCATGGCGCGCGCAATGACCGGATTGACGTCGTAAGTTTCGCAGGGTACGCCGAACATCATGTAGAGGAAATTTTCCGCGTAGCTCAGGTCGTTGCGCGGGTACATGAACGGCTGACCTAGCGAATATTTGTAGCACATGGCCGCCAGCGTCGGCATCTTGGCGATCAGGCGCATCGCCGAAATATTGCGATGTCGCTCGTCCGTGATGTCCAGGGAGTCGTGATAGAAGGCTGAAAGGGCACCGACGACTCCGATCATGATTGCCATGGGATGGGCATCGCGGCGAAAGCCGTTGAAGAACACTCTGATCTGCTCGTGCACCATGGTGTGCCGGCTGATGGTGTGGTCGAAGTTGGCCTTATCGTCTGCGTTGGGCAGATCGCCATTCAGCAGCAGATAGCAGACCTCGAGAAAGTCGGAGTTTTCGGCCAGCTGCTCGATAGGATATCCCCGGTGCAGCAGGGTTCCGGCGTCGCCGTCGATGTACGTTATCGCCGAGTCGCAGGAGGCGGTCGACACGAAGCCCGGGTCGTAGGTGAAGTAGCCCTGCGCAGTGAGCTTGGATACGTCGACCACGTCGGGCCCGGTGGAACCGGACAGGATCGGCAGCTCTATGGGGTCACGGCCCTCGATGGTGAGCAGGGCTTTCTTGGCCATGCGTGGCTCCTGGGGATGGGAATGGGAGAAAGCGGAGCCGGAAAGCTAGCCGTGGGGCAGGGGGTTGTCAACGCGATGACCGGTAGGTCGATGCGATGCAATCGTTTGTCAACCCAGGGGCATACATCTATTATGCGTGCCCGGCCGCAAGATGTGCCTATTCGACGTCCGCCACGCTCCCCTCGAGCGCTTCGGAGGCGTCCCGGTCCTGCTTAGACGCGCCGGTCCAGGCTCGGGGCCCCTGATCGCTGAATTTTCGATGAAGCGCGATCGGTGCGTCGGGTCCCACCAACCCAGCCGATAGAGAAACGGATGAAGACACGCGAACGCCCCGTCAATCTCGACCTTACCAAGTTCAGTTTTCCGCTTCCGGCGTTGACTTCGATTACCCACCGTATCTCCGGGGTCATTCTATTTGTGGGGCTGGCATTTTTGCTCTATGCCCTCAATCTTTCCTTGAGTTCGCCCACTGGCTACGCCGACGCCGTGGCCCTGTTTGATGCGCCCCTGGCCAAATTCGTCACCTGGGGACTTTTGACCGCTCTTGGTTATCACCTGGTGGCGGGCATCAAGCATCTGTTTCTGGATTTCGATTTCGGCGAAACGCTGCAAGGCGCGCGGCTGGCCTCTCAGATCACGATCGTCGCCGCGGTTATCCTCAGCATCCTGGCTGGAGTCTGGGTATGGTAACTAATGCGACCAGTCTGACCCGCAGCGGTCTGTCCGATTTCATCATCCAGCGCGTCAGTGCCGTCATCCTGGCGCTCTACACCCTGGTCGTTATCGGCTTTCTGCTGATGACGCCGGAACTCGACTACGGTACCTGGGTCGAGTTCCATGCGGGTACCGTAATGCGTCTGTTCAGCACGCTTGCGGTCCTGGCGCTCGCCGCCCATGCCTGGATCGGCATGTGGACGGTAGGCACCGATTACGTTCGTGAGCATTACTTCGGGCAACGGGCAACAGTCTTCCGTTCCATCTATATGGTGATCTGCGTCGGCGTGCTCTTCGTTTTCGTCGCCTGGTCGCTGCAAATCTTCTGGAGACTCTAGACCCATGGCCAAACTTCGAACCATGACCTTCGATGCCGTCATCGTCGGCGGCGGCGGGGCAGGTATGCGCGCGTCGCTGCAACTGGCACAGAGCGGTCTCAACACCGCGATGCTCTCGAAGGTGTTCCCGACCCGCTCGCACACAGTGTCCGCCCAAGGCGGCATTACTTGTGCCATCGCCAGTGAGGACCCTAACGACGACTGGCGCTGGCACATGTACGACACGGTCAAGGGGTCGGACTACATCGGTGACCAGGACGCCATCGAGTACATGTGCAGCGTCGGGCCGCAGGCAGTGTTCGAACTCGAGCACATGGGCCTGCCTTTCTCCCGGACCGAGACCGGGCGCATCTACCAGCGCCCCTTCGGCGGCCAGTCCAAGGACTACGGCAAGGGCGGGCAGGCGGCCCGGACCTGTGCTGCTGCGGACCGGACCGGGCACGCGCTGCTTCACACGCTCTATCAGCAGAATCTGAAGGCCGAGACCACCATTCTCTCCGAGTGGTTCGCAGTCGATCTGGTGACGAACCAGGACGGCGCCGTCACCGGCGTCATTGCCCTGTGCATCGAAACCGGGGAGACCGTCTACATCAAGACCAAGGCGGTGGTGCTGGCAACCGGCGGCGCCGGTCGGATCTATGCCTCTACCACGAACGCTTTGATGAACACCGGCGACGGTGTCGGCATGGCCCTGCGTGCCGGGGTGCCGGTGCAGGACATGGAGATGTGGCAGTTTCACCCAACCGGCATCTATGGTGCAGGTACCCTGGTGACCGAGGGATGCCGCGGTGAGGGCGGCTACCTGATCAACAAGGACGGCGAGCGTTTCATGGAGCGCTACGCCCCTAACGCCAAGGATCTGGCCGGTCGTGACGTGGTCGCGCGCTCGATGATCCTGGAGATTCTCGAAGGTCGAGGCTGCGGCCCGGAAGGCGATCATGTGTTGCTCAAGCTCGATCACCTCGGGGAAAAGATCCTCAATACGCGCCTGCCGGGCATTTGCGAACTGTCCAAGACATTCGCTCACGTGGATCCGGTCAAGGAACCGATTCCGGTGGTGCCGACCTGCCACTACATGATGGGGGGCATCGCCACGAACGTGCACGGCCAGGCCATCACCACCGACAGCGGCGGCAACGACACCTTTGTACCTGGTCTCTTCGCCTGTGGTGAAGCGGCCTGTGTTTCAGTGCACGGCGCCAATCGCCTCGGCGGCAATTCGCTTCTCGACCTGGTTGTGTTCGGGCGTGCTGCCGGCATGCACATCGAGGAGGCGCTGCGCCAGGGTGTGAGCTTGCGGGAGGCCAGCGAAAGCGATTTCGAGCGTGCCATGGCACGCCTCACCGCGCTGGAAGAGTCCAGCTCGGGCGAAAGCGTGGCTGTTTTGCGCAAGGAGCTGCAGAACTGCATGCAGAACAACTTCGGCGTATTCCGCACCGCGGAATACATGGCAAAAGGCGTGCAGCAGCTGGAGGATCTGCGTGAGCGGATCGCCAAGGTTCACCTGCCGGATAAGAGTTCCGCCTTCAATACGGCGCGCCTCGAGGCGCTCGAACTCGGCAACCTGCTCGAGGTCGCTGAAGCGACGGCGATTCCCGCGATGGAACGCAATGAGAGCCGTGGTGCCCACGCACGCGACGACTATCAGGAGCGCGACGACGCGAACTGGTTGTGCCATTCCATGTACTACCCGACGGATCGACGCGTCGGCAAACGGGCGGTGAATTTTTCTCCCAAAACCGTGGATACCTTCGAACCCAAGGCCCGCTCCTACTGAGTGGCGCCTGAAGGAGAGCTACCGCCATGCAAGTCAGCATCTATCGCTACAACCCTGACACGGACGAAGCCCCCTACATGCAGGATGTCGATGTGGACATCCCAGAGGGCCGTGACCTCATGGTTCTCGATGTCCTCGAGATGATGAAAGCTTCCGATCCGAGCATCAGCTATCGGCGTTCCTGCAGGGAAGGTGTCTGCGGATCGGACGGCGTCAACATGAATGGCCGCAACGGACTCGCCTGCATTACGCCGCTGTCCGAAGTCGTGAAGAAGAAGAAGCGCCTGGTTCTGCGGCCTCTGCCAGGGCTTCCGGTCATCCGCGATCTGGTCGTGGACATGACCCAGTTCTTCCGCCAGTACGAGAAGATACAGCCCTACCTGCAGAACGACACACCGCCGCCGGCTCAGGAGCGGTTGCAGTCTCCCGAAGATCGGGACAAGTTGGATGGACTATACGAGTGTATTCTGTGCGCATGTTGCTCCACGGCCTGCCCATCCTTCTGGTGGAATCCGGATAAGTTCATCGGCCCAGCGGGCCTTCTGCAGGCCTATCGCTTCCTGGCCGATTCACGGGATACGGCCACCGCCGAGCGGCTCGCGGAACTGGACGATCCCTTCAGCGTATTCCGCTGTCGGGGGATCATGAACTGCGTCAGTGTCTGTCCGAAGGGCCTCAACCCGACCCGGGCCATTGGGCACATCAAGCACATGCTGCTGCAGCAGGGAACTTGACCGCGGCGCTGTCAGTGCGGCATGCGGTTGCGAGGTCTGGCGGACCCGAGACAAGCTGGCGCGCCGTTGGTAGTCGCTGATGCCTTGAAGGTATGGCGCCAAGTGCGTGCGTTATGCTGACTGGCGTGGCTGAGGTCTTCACCTCAGTGCGTGTGTGAAGTGGAGAGTGCGATGCAGGACAGCCTGATGGAGATCATGCGGCGGACTTCGCACCTGTCCGGGGGCAACGTCGCTTACATCGAGCAGCTCTACGAGAGCTATCTCGAAGATGCGAATAGCGTTCCTGAAGAGTGGCGTGCGCATTTCGAAAAGCTGCCGCGCGTCGAGGGCACGATCGCTCCAGACGTGCCGCACGCGCCGATCCGGACCCACTTCGAGTTGCTCGGGCGGAGCCGTAATCGGGCGCGTCCGGTACCCATGCGGCCCGAGGTCTCGACCGAGCACGAGAAGAAACAGGTCCGCGTGCTCGAACTGATCAGCGCCTACCGGCACCGTGGGCACAAACGCGCGAAGATCGATCCGCTCGAGCTGATGGAGCGGCCGCCGACACCCGTGCTCGACCTCGCGTATCACCGGCTCTCCGAGGCAGATCTCGATACGGTCTTTCAGACCGGATCCTTTTTCTACGGGGATCCGGAGGCGCCGCTGAAAGAAATCCTCAAGGCACTCGAGGCAACCTACTGCGGGACGGTGGGCGCCGAGTTCATGCATATCGTGGATGAGGCGGAAAAGCTCTGGGTACAACAGCGGCTCGAGAGCGTTCGCTCACATCCGGATTACGCAGAGGACGTTAAGAAGATGATCCTCGAGCGCCTCACCGCGGCTGAGGGGCTCGAGAAGTACTTACACAATCGTTATCCCGGCACCAAGCGCTTCGGTCTCGAAGGCGGCGAGGCTCTGATTCCCGCATTGCACGAATGCCTGCAGCGAGCCGGCTCTCACGGCATTGTCGAAACCGTCATCGGCATGGCCCACCGGGGCCGTCTGAACGTGCTCGTCAATATCCTCGGGAAGCAGCCGGAGGAGCTCTTCGACGAGTTCGAGGGCAAGGTGCGCGCTGGTGGAGGCTCAGGCGACGTCAAATATCATCAGGGGTTTTCCTGCAACGTGATGTCGCCCGGGGGCGAGATGCACGTGGCGCTTTCGTTCAATCCTTCACATTTGGAGATCGTCGGGCCCGTTGTAGAGGGCAGCGTCAGGGCACGTCAGGATCGTCGCCTCGACTATCAGAACAAGAAAGTACTGCCCTTGCTCATCCACGGCGACGCCGCAATTGCCGGTCAGGGCGTGGTCATGGAGACGTTCCAGATGTCTCAGACGCGTGGCTTCGGCACCGGCGGTACCATTCACGTGGTCATCAACAATCAGGTGGGTTTCACCACCAGCCGCCAGGATGACGCCCGCTCCACCGAGTACTGCACCGAGGTGGCGAAGATGGTGCAGGCGCCGATCCTGCACGTAAACGGAGATGACCCCGAGGCTGTGGTATTCGCCATGCAGCTTGCCGTCGACTATCGCATGGAGTTCCGCAAGGATGTGGTCATCGATCTCGTCTGCTATCGCCGGCGAGGCCACAACGAGGCCGAAGAACCGGCGAAGTCCCAGCCGTTGATGTACAGCAAAATCCGCAGTCATCCGACCACGCGTACGCTTTACGTGCGCCAGCTGGTCGAGGCTGGGGTGGTCACGGAGGAGGAAGCGGAGGGGCTGGTCGAGGCCTACCGCGAGGCGCTCGATACCGGCAGGCACGTTGCGCTATCGCTGGTCTCGGAGCCGGATTCGAGCCTTTTTGTGGACTGGCGGCCATACCTCGGTCACGAGTGGACGTCGCCCTGTGATACGCGCTTCGATCTAGGCACGCTGCAGGATCTCGCCAACAGGTTAATGACGGTGCCCGAGGGCTTCGTGCTGCATCGGCAGGTGGAGAAGCTGCTGGAAGACCGCCGCAAGATGACCGCAGGAGCCATGCCCATCAACTGGGGTTACGCCGAAACCATGGCGTACGCCACGCTGTTGCATGAGCAGCACCCGGTTCGCTTGACGGGTCAGGACAGTGGTGTCGGTACTTTCTCGCACCGTCATGCCTCGCTTTACGATCAGAAGACCGGGAAGCGTCACATACCGCTGAATCACCTTTCCGAATATCCGACTTTCGATCTTTACGATTCACTGCTTTCGGAAGAGGCCGCGCTCGCATTCGAGTACGGTTACGCCACCACGATGCCGAACGCTCTGGTGATCTGGGAGGCGCAGTTCGGCGATTTCGTCAACGGTGCCCAGGTCGTCATCGATCAATTCATCGTTTCCGGCGAGCACAAGTGGGACCGCCTCTGCGGTCTGACCCTGCTTCTTCCGCACGGATACGAGGGTGCTGGTCCGGAGCATTCTTCGGCGCGTCTGGAGCGATTCCTTCAGCTTTCGGCGGAGCACAACATTCAAGTGTGTGTGCCGACAACGCCTGCCCAGGTGTTCCACATGCTGCGCCGTCAGGTCAAGCGGCCGCTGCGAAAGCCGCTCGTGGTGATGACGCCCAAGAGCCTGCTGCGACACAAGCTGGCGGTGTCCACTCTGGAGGAACTTTGCGATGGTTCCTTTCACACCGTGATCGGTGAGATCGACGCGCTGGACCCGGAGCAGGTCGAACGCATCGTGATGTGCTCGGGCAAGGTCTACTACGATCTGCTGCAGCAGCGTCGCAGCGACGAACGCAAGGACATTGCCATCGTGCGCATAGAGCAACTCTATCCGTTTCCGGAAGAGGAACTCGCATTGGCCATCGCACCTTACAAGAACGCAAAGGACATCATCTGGTGTCAGGAAGAACCGATGAATCAGGGCGCCTGGTATCCCTCCCAGCACCACATGCGGCGCGTGGTCGTCGGACACAACAACAGCATCTATCTACGTTACGCTGGTCGCGACGCTTCGGCGGCTCCGGCCGCCGGCTACATGTCGGTGCATCTCGAACAGCAGGAACGTCTCGTAACGGAAGCGCTTTACGGCTGATGGGGCGGCGCGTAAGCCGGGCCATGCAGGAACGCGCATCAGCAGGGATTCGACCATGAGCATCGAGATCAAGGCCCCGCAGTTTCCGGAGTCGGTGGCAGAAGGAACCATAGCGACCTGGCATAAGAAGGTCGGGGAAGCCTGTCAGCGGGACGAACTGTTGGTTGACATCGAAACGGACAAAGTCGTCCTCGAAGTTGTGGCACCTTCCGCCGGAGCGCTGACCGAAATCAGGAAGGATGAAGGCGATACGGTTGATTCCGAGGAGGTCCTGGCGGTTTTCGAAGCCGGCCAGGCGGGCGCCGGCAAGGGCTCGGAAACGCCTGCCGATGCGGAAGATTCCGGGCAGCGTGCTGCGGAGACCAAGAGCGCATCGGCCTCCAAGGATGGTGGCGACGCAGGCGGGGACGAATCCGGGTCGCGACCCGAGGCTGACGCGCCGATGTCGCCCGCGGCCCGCAAGCTAGCGGAGGAGAAGGGTGTGGATCCTGCCCGGGTAGAGGGAACCGGGAAGGATGGACGCATCATCAAAGAGGACGTGGAGCGTGCTCTCGAAAAGCCTGCCGACCAGCCCGCCGGGGACCGGGGCGAGGAGCCCGAACCGGCGAGGGAGGCGCCGCAGACTGCCGAACGCGAGTCACCACGGGCGGCCGGCCCAGAGCTTGATCGGGTTCCTGGGTTAGGCATCGAGAGCGAGGATCGGCCTGTGCGCCGTGTGGCCATGACGAGACTGCGCGCGAGTATTGCGCGGAGGCTGGTCGAGGCGCAGCAGACGGCGGCCATGCTGACCACTTTCAACGAGGTCAACATGGCGCCGGTCATGGAGCTGCGAGCCCGCCATAAGGATGCTTTCGAGAAAGCTCACAACGGCACCCGGCTTGGTTTCATGTCGTTCTTCGTGAAGGCCGCGACCGAAGCGCTCAAGCGCTTTCCTGCGGTAAACGCATCCATCGACGGCACCGACATCGTCTATCACGGTTACTACGACGTGGGGGTTGCGGTGTCGACGGAACGTGGGCTGGTGGTCCCGGTCATCCGCGATTGTGACGGCCTCGGGCTGGCGCAGATCGAGGAAGCGATTCGCGACTTCGGCGTGCGCGCGCGTGACAACAAGCTGGCGCTCGAAGACATGGCCGGAGGGACGTTCACGATCTCCAACGGTGGGGTTTTCGGTTCGCTGCTGTCGACGCCGATCCTGAATCCACCGCAGACGGCGATTCTGGGCATGCACAAGATCCAGGACCGACCGATGGCCGTAGATGGCAGGGTGGAGATCCAGCCCATGATGTATCTCGCGCTGTCCTACGATCATCGCCTCATCGACGGCTCCGAGGCAGTACGGTTTCTCGTGACGATCAAGGATCTCATCGAAGATCCGGCGCGGATTCTGCTCGAGATCTGACTCGTTCCGGGCGAGTGATATCGCTCGGCACCACGCTTTGCACAGGGACATCCCGATGGCTGACAAGTACGACGTGATCGTGATCGGTGCCGGCCCGGCCGGGTATCACGCAGCGATCCGCTGCGCCCAGCTCGGTCTCGCGACCGCGTGCATCGACAAGTCGCTTGGAGAGGACGGCAAGCCCGCCTATGGCGGCACCTGCCTGAACTGGGGCTGCATTCCCTCGAAGGCGCTGCTCGACGCCAGTCATAAGCTGGTGGAAGCGCGTGACCACTTTGCGGAGATCGGCATCAAGGCGCGCAGCGTTAGCGTCGATCTCGAGCAGATGATGAAGCACAAAGCTGGGGTCGTGAAGAAGCTCACCGGCGGCGTCGCCGGACTGTTCAAGGCGAACGGCGTCGACGACCTTCCGGGTACCGGGCGTTTGCTCGCCGGCCGCAAGGTCGAGTACACCGATCATGACGGCAAGAGCCGGACGCTGGAGGCCGCCTCGGTGATCCTTGCCCCCGGTTCTGTACCCGTGGAGATCGAGCCTACGCCGACCGACGGGAAGTACATCGTCGATTCGACGGGCGCGTTGGAGCTCGACAGCGTGCCGAAGAAACTCGGCGTGATCGGCGCGGGCGTTATCGGACTCGAGCTCGGTAGCGTCTGGGGTCGGCTCGGCAGTGACGTAGTGGTGCTCGAAGCGCTCGATGATTTCCTGCCCATGGTCGATCGCAGGATTGCTGGTGACGCCCTGAAGATCTTCCGCAAGCAGGGGCTGGACATTCGGTTAGGCACCCGTGTGACGGGCTCTGAGGTCAAGAACAGGAAGGTCGAGGTTGCTTACAAGGACAAGGACGGTGAGCACAGCATCAAGGTCGACCGGTTGATCGTTGCCGTGGGCAGGCGTCCGTATACCGACGGGCTTCTGGCGCCGGATTCCGGGGTCAACCTCGATGAGCGCGGATTCATCTACGTCGACGATCTTTGTGAAACCGATGCCCCTGGCGTTTACGCCACGGGCGATGTGGTCCGGGGTCCCATGCTTGCGCACAAGGGCATGGAGGAGGGCTTGATGGTCGCCGAGCGGATCGCCGGCAAGAAACCCATGGTCAACTATGATGCGGTCCCCTCCGTCATCTACACCCACCCGGAAGTCGCATGGGTGGGCAAGACCGAGGATGAACTCAAGCGGTCTGGCGATGCCTTCGAGGTCGGCAGTTTTCCGTTTGGTGCGAACGGCCGGGCGATGACCGCAAACGATACCGAGGGTATGGTCAAGATCGTCACGGATGCCGGTACCGATCGCATCGTCGGCGTGCACATCATCGGTCCCCAGGCATCGGAGCTGATTGCGCAGGCCGTGATTGCGATGGAATTCAGTGCCAGTTCCGAGGATCTCGCGTTGACCATGTTCGCCCACCCGACGCTCTCGGAGTCGGTGCACGAGGCTGCCATGGGAGTTCACGGCCATTCGATACACATGGCCAACCGTAAGCGCAAAAAGTGAAGTCGACAATGTCGGCGGCGATCCGGATGCTGCGCATCCGGTGATCAACCAACGGGAATCGTCATGAATCTACACGAGTACCAGGCGAAGAGCCTGTTTCGGGACTACGGCATCCCGGTGTCCACGGGGTTCGCGGTCGACACCGCGGAGGAGGCAGTGGATGCCGCAACGAAGATAGGTGGTGAGCGCTGGGTCGCCAAGGTGCAGGTCCACGCTGGCGGGCGCGGTAAAGCCGGCGGTGTGAAGCTCTGTGACAGCCTCGATGAGGTGCGCGCCTTTGCAGAGCAGTGGATCGGCAAGAATGTCGTGACCTTCCAGACCGACGAGCACGGCCAGCCCGTCAGCAAGATCTTCGTCGAGTCGCTCACGGATATCGACCGTGAACTCTACCTCGGTGCGGTGGTGGACCGTAGCAGCCGGCGGGTGGTCTTCATGGCGTCGACGGAAGGTGGCGTCGAGATCGAGAAAGTGGCGGAGGAGACTCCGGAGAAAATCCTGCGGGCCGTCATCGATCCGTATGTGGGTGCTCAACCGTATCAGGGGCGTCAGCTCGCCTTTGCGCTGGGCCTCAAGGGTGACCAGATAAAGCAGTTCACCGGAGTATTCTTGGCCCTCTCCAAGCTGTTCCACGAGTGCGACTGTTCGCTGCTCGAGATCAATCCGCTCGTGGTGACCAAGGAGGGCAACATCCACTGTCTCGACGCCAAGCTTGGTCTCGATGGCAACGCACTGTTCCGCCATCCGAAACTCAAAGCGATGCACGATCCGTCCCAAGAGGACGAGCGCGAGGCAGAGGCGGCGCGTTTCAACCTCAACTACGTCGCTCTCGATGGCAGCATCGGATGCATGGTCAACGGCGCCGGCCTTGCCATGGGGACTATGGATCTGGTGAAGCATCGGGGAGGCAGCCCCGCGAACTTTCTCGACGTTGGGGGCGGCGCCACCAAAGAGGCGGTGGCCGAGGCGTTCAAGATCATCCTCTCCGATACCAACGTGAAGGCGGTGCTGATCAACATCTTCGGGGGCATCGTCTCCTGCGCGACCATCGCCGACGGCATCATCGGCGCTGTGGAGGAAGTCGGCGTTAACGTCCCTGTCGTGGTGCGCTTCGAGGGCAACAACGCCGAGAATGGCCGTAAGCGGCTCGCTGAATCCGGATTGAACATCACCGCAGCCGAGAGTCTCACTGATGCGGCGGACAAAGCGGTGGCCGCGGCAGGAGGCAAGGCATGAGCATTCTCGTCGACAAGAATACCAAGGTCATCTGTCAGGGCTTCACTGGCGCGCAGGGCACGCTCCACTCGGAGCAGGCGCTGAAATACGGCACGCAACTGGTAGGCGGCGTCACGCCCGGCAAGGGAGGCAGCGAGCATCTGGGCCTGCCGGTCTTCGATACGGTTCGTGACGCCGTCGAGAAGACGGGAGCCACGGCCAGCGTTATCTACGTTCCAGCCGCTTTCTGTCAGGACTCGATCCTCGAGGCCGCGGACGCGGGGATCGAATTGATAGTGTGCATTACGGAGGGCATCCCGGCCCTTGACATGCTCAAGGTTAAGGCTGCGCTCGATGCCCGTGGCGGCATGCGTCTCGTCGGCCCAAACTGCCCGGGGGTCATCACGCCGGGTGAGTGCAAGATCGGCATCATGCCGGGTGAGATTCACCTGCCGGGCAAGGTCGGTATCGTCTCCCGTTCAGGGACGCTGACTTACGAAGCTGTGAAACAGACGACAGATCGGAACTTCGGCCAGTCGAGCTGTGTCGGTATCGGCGGTGATCCGATTCCAGGCAGCAACTTCATCGACATTCTTGAACTGTTCGAAAAGGATCCTGGCACCGAAGCGATCGTCATGGTCGGTGAAATCGGCGGCAGTGCTGAGGAGGAGGCAGCCGAGTTCATCAAATCGAACGTGAATAAGCCGGTGGTCGGCTATATCGCCGGGGTGACGGCACCTCCCGGCAAGCGCATGGGCCATGCCGGTGCGATCATCGCCGGAGGGAAGGGCACGGCCAAGGAGAAGTTTGCCGCGCTGCAGGCTGCCGGAGTGCGCACCGTCGAGAGCCTCGCCGACATCGGCGACGCCCTCGCGGAGGTCACCGGCTGGAAGTGACTGCCAGAAAGCCTCGCGCCAGGGAGGGCGCGAGGCTTGAAATCGACTGTTCCCGACCCCACACCCCGTGGGTCGTCCGTTTTGGGAGCAGCCATCCATGACCGCAGAATCCTCCGCATCCGCCACGTCCTCGCGGGAGACCCGGGGTTTCGAGGCCGAAGCGCGTCAGCTGCTGAAGCTGATGATTCACTCCTTGTACTCGAATCGCGAAGTTTTTCTTCGGGAGCTCATCTCGAATGCGTCGGACGCGGCGGACAAGCTGCGTTTCCTCGCCCTCGAGCAACCCGAGCTGCTCGAGGAAGACCCCGAGTGTCGAATTCGCATCGAGGTGGATACTCAAACCAATGAGTTGCGCATCAGCGATAACGGCATCGGCATGAACCGGCTGGAACTGATCGAGAACCTCGGGACGATCGCACGTTCCGGGACTGCGCGTTTCCTCGAGCAGCTTACCGGCGACCAGGCGAAGGATGCGCAGCTCATCGGACAGTTTGGTGTCGGCTTCTACGCTTCGTTCATCGTCGCCGATCGGGTGACGGTCGAAACCCGACGGGCCGGGGACGAGGAAGGGCAGGGCTGGCGTTGGAGTTCCAGCGGGGAGGCGGAGTACGACATCGAGCCCTGCGAGCGAACCGAACGAGGGACGACGGTCATCCTGCAGATGAAGGATGACGCCAAAGAGTTCCTCGATGCCTTCCGGCTACGCAGCGTCATCAAGAAGTACGCGGATCACATTGCGATTCCCGTGCAGTTGCTCAAGGAAGCGGTGGAAGGGGAGGACGAATCCCCGGAAGCGCAGTCCGCAGCGCAGTGGGAAACCATCAATGCCGCCAAGGCGCTCTGGACCCGGCCCCGCAGCGACATCAGCGACGACGAGTATCGCGAGTTCTATCATCATGTTGCCCACGACTTCGAGGATCCGCTCGCCTGGAGCCACAATCGGGTCGAGGGCAAGTTCGAGTACACCAGCCTCCTCTACGTCCCGCGCCGCGCGCCATTCGATCTCTACGATAGAGAGTCGCCGAGGGGCTTGAAGCTCTACGTGCGCCGCGTCTTCATTCTCGACAATGCGGAGCAGTTCCTGCCGTTGTATCTGCGCTTCGTTCGCGGTGTGGTGGACTCCGCGGACCTGCCGTTGAACGTCTCCCGTGAGCTGCTGCAGCAGGATGAGCGCGTCGATAGTATCCGTTCCGGATTGACCAGGCGCGTACTCGATCTACTCGAGAAACTTGCCAAGGAGCAGCCCGACGACTACCGCACGGTGTGGAACGAATTCGGCAGAGTGCTCAAGGAAGGCCCTGGGGAAGACTTCGCTAACCGTGAGCGAATTGCCCGACTATTGCGTTTCGCAACGACTCATGATGATGCGGCAGAGCAGACGCATGGGCTCGGAGATTACTTGGCGCGTATGAAGTCGGACCAGAAACACATCTACTACGTGACCGGTGAAAGCTTCGCAGCTGCCAAGGGCTCGCCGCATCTGGAGGTGTTCCGCAAGCACGGGGTCGAGGTATTGCTCCTCACAGATCGTATCGATGAGTGGCTCATGACCCAGCTGCGCGAGTTCGACGGCAAGCCACTGCGTGATGTCGCTCGGGGCGACCTCGACCTCGAGGCCTTGGGCGTCACCGATGCGGCTGCTGAGAAGGAAAGCGCTGAACCCGACGCGGAAGTCGATGACGTTGCCATCGAGCGTGTGAAAAAAGCGTTGGCTGAACGGGTCGCGGAGGTGCGGTCGTCGCGTCGGCTGACCGACTCACCCGCCTGCCTGATCGTACCGGAGCATGATATGGGGACGCAGATGCGTCGCTTGCTTCAGGCTGCTGGCCAGGAAGTCCCCGAAACGCGGCCGATTCTCGAGATCAATCCGGGCCATCCGCTGGTCCAACGGTTGTCGAGCAGCGACGATGAGGAAATGGCCGCGGATCTTGCGGAGGTACTGTTCGACCAGGCCACTCTGGCTGAAGGCGATCCACTCGCCGATCCGGCGGCTTACGTGCGGCGGATCAACAGGCTGCTTGCCGAACTGGGAGCCAATCGGACAGGCGACTGAGCTACGATCGCGCAAGTCCGACCGGTTCCTGAACTGACGGGCTCGTCTCGAGTGTCTCTCGACGGACGTTCCCAGTACTGTGACCATCCTTGAGAGTCGCTGGGGAATGCCATGGCGAAGCGCCGGACCGAAGTCGTCGCAGTGCTCGGAGGCGGAAACTTCGGCACCGTGATTGCCAACATCATCGCAGCCCGCGGTCATCGGGTGCAGTTATGGATGCGCGACCCGGAGCAGGTTGCGGATACCCTTCGCTGGCGTGAGAACAGGCGCTACCTGCCCGGTCACGCGCTCCACGGTAGAGTGGAGCCGACTGCCGACCTCGCGGGCTCCGTCGCCAGGGCAGATCTCGTGTTCGTGTGTGTCCCCAGTGCGTCGTTCCGCGTTGTGGTGACGGAAATGGCCACAGCACTGGCCCCAGGATCACTGGTCATCAGCACCACGAAAGGCATTGAAGGAAGCAAGGGTACGGATGATCACTTCCGCCTGATGAGCGAGATCGTCGAGGAATGTTGTCCGCAGGCCCGCATCGGGGTGCTGTCAGGCCCCAATCTGGCCGAGGAGATCGCCAGGGGCGACTACACCGGAACGGTCGTTGCGAGTGAGGACGCTGAGCTTCGCAGCCGTGTCCAGGACAGCCTCCACTCCCGTTCGTTCCGCGTCTATTCCAATCCGGACCGTTACGGAGTGGAGCTTGCCGGGGCGCTGAAGAACGTTTACGCCATTGCCTCGGGCATGGCGGCGGCGCTGGGTGCCGGGCAGAACACCCGCGCCATGCTTATTACCCGCAGCCTCGGCGAAATGAGCAGGTTCGCGGTCAGCCAGGGTGCGAACCCGTTGACCTTCCTCGGGCTTGCAGGTGTCGGTGACCTCATGGTGACCTGTTCCTCGCCGCTCTCGCGCAATCACCAGTTGGGCTATGCGGTGGGGCAGGGGGCAACTCTGGCCCAGGCCCAGGAAGAAGTCGGTAAACTGGCAGAGGGCGTGAATACGATCGCCGTCGTGCATGCCAGAGCGCAGGCGCTCGGAGTCTCTATGCCCATCGTCCAGGGCCTGCACGAGATCCTTTTCGAGGGCCGAGCCCTCGCGGAGGTGTTGGTGCGGCTGATGCTTGCGGAACAGCGGGACGATGTGGAATTCGTAGCATCGGTAGCGGGCAGTGACGAGGAAAGTCAGTAATGGTCAGCTTGAAGTACCCACAGTGCCTGCTCGCTGCCGTGCTGCACGCAGCGGTCATGCTGTCTGCTCCGGGCGTGGTGACAGCGGCGGATGCCTCCGCTGCGGCACGCATCGAACCGTTCACGGGTGCGGAGGTCGCTTTCGAGTCGGCGATCGAGCGCAGCCGCATACACGCCATTCCGGTGGATCGTTTCGCGCGGGTGGACGGATTCATGCAGCCACGGATGACGCGTGAGGTCGAGGGCAGAAAGAGCAGCATCACCTGGCGCCATCCGCGCGGAGTCACCTCGGAAGCAGTGTATCGCCACCTCAGGGCGCAATTGCCCGAGGACGCCTGGTACGAGTGCCGAAGCAGGGATTGTGGTGCGAGTACCCATTGGGCGCATCGGCAATTCGAAGTGTCGGCGCTGCACGGAGCCGATGACAGCCAGTTCTACGTCGCCGTGCCACGCGCGACACCAGAGGGCCCGGTTCTGACCATGCTCTACGTGGTACAGCGCGGTACCCGGGAGGTCATGGCGCACTTCGTGGACATTCTTCTCGATCCCAGCGAGCTGGCGCAGACCGATCCGGATGCCCTGGCTAGTGCGCTGCTGGATACTGGAGTCGCGCGGCTGCCCATCGAGTTCGACGCGTCCGATGAACCGGATGGAGAGTTCGATCGTCTGCTCGAGGCGCTTGCCGAAGCATCAGCGCGGCTTCCCGACGACGCGGAACTCTGGTTCGTCGTCCATCTGCGCGATGGTGGTCTCGGATCGGACGCCACGCTCGATGTTTCCGAGCGCAGGGCCGCGCAACTCGCCGAGCGTCTGCAGGAACGGCTGCCGGAACGAACGGTTTCCGGGCACGGCGTGGGTGCGCTGATTCCAGGGGTGCTGCGCGACGAGGGCGCTCTGGTGCAGCTCGTCGTGCAGCAGCCGCCGTCCTGACGTGGTCGCCAGCGGCGGGAGTGTACCGCCGGAGCTTCAGACGGTGGGCGACTGGCTGCGCTTCGCAGCGACGACGTTCGCAGGCGCCGATCTGCACTACGGCCACGGTACCTCTTCTGCCTGGGACGAGGCGGTGGCGCTCGTGCTCGACTGGCTGCGGTTGCCTAACGACCGAGCCGAGGCGGTACTTGGGGCTCGCCTAACCGCTGCCGAATGCAAGGAACTCGCGTTCGCAATCCAGCGCCGGGTCGGGGAGCGCATTCCGGTTCCCTATCTCACGGGGCTGGCTCATTTCGGTGGCTTGACGTTCGAAGTCGACCGCAGCGTTCTCATACCCCGTTCGCCGATGGCTGAACTGCTGCTCGACGGGCTGGAACCCTGGCTAGGTGGTCGCCTGCCCGGGAGGATCCTCGATCTCGGTACCGGCAGCGGCTGCATAGGCATTCTTGCCGCGACGGTCTTCCCCGATGCGGAGGTGATCCTTGCCGACGTCTCCGCAGAAGCCCTCGAGGTGGCAGCGCGCAACGTCGGCAGGCATGGCCTCGAGGAGCGGGTCGCAGTGAGGCGGTCGGACCTTTACTACGGGCTTCCGGGCGATTCCTTCGACCTGATTCTGTGCAATCCGCCCTACGTCGACCGAGGTGACCTTGCGACCATGCCACCGGAGTTCGCACACGAACCGCGCTCGGCGCTCGCGGGCGGTGGCGAGGATGGCCTGGAACTGGTGGCGCGTCTGCTAGCCGAGACGTCGGACCACCTGGCCGAGAACGGCCTGCTCGTGCTGGAAGTAGGCAACTCTGCGCCTGCCTTGCTGGCCCGCTGGCCCGAGATCGAGTGGATCTGGCCGGAACTCGCGGCGGGTGGATTCGGGGTGGCGCTCATCGAGCGGGCCGGACTCGAGGGACTCGGACGCGCAGCGCCGTCTGAAGGCTGATACCGATCCGGCGCTGCGCTATGATCGCGGCCGCATCCGCCCGCCATGGGACCCTTGCATGTCCGGCAACAGTTTCGGTCGCCTGTTCACGGTGACCACCTTCGGTGAGAGCCATGGCCCGGCACTCGGCTGTATTGTCGACGGGTGTCCGCCGGGCCTGCCCTTGACCGAGGCCGAAATTCAGCAGGATCTCGATCGGCGACGGCCCGGGACCTCGAAGTACACCACCCAGCGTCGTGAGCCCGACCAGGTGCGGATTCTGTCCGGGACCTTCGAGGGCCGCACGACCGGGACGCCGATCGCGCTCCTGATCGAGAACACGGACCAGCGGTCGCGGGACTACGGCAGCATTGCTCGCCAGTATCGGCCGGCGCACGCGGATCTGACCTACGACCGCAAGTATGGGATTCGTGACTATCGTGGGGGTGGCCGGGCATCAGCCCGCGAGACTGCCGCCCGGGTCGCTGCCGCAGCCATCGCGAGGCGTTACCTGAAGCTGCGCTGCGGGATCGACGTACGTGGATTCCTGGCCCAGATGGGCGAGTTCCGTCCTGCCGCCCACGACTGGTCCGCCGTGGCGGAGAATCCTTTCTTCTGGCCCGATCCTGCCAGCCTGCCCCAGTTGGAAGCCGCAATCGATTCACTGCGGCGCGATGGCGACTCCATCGGTGCGCGGGTGACCGTTGTTGCAAGCGGCGTCCCGGCAGGCTTGGGCGAGCCGGTTTTCGACAAGCTCGATGCCGATCTCGCACATGCATTGATGGGCATCAACGCCGTGCGCGCCGTGGAAATCGGTGACGGCTTCGCCGTGGTGACGCAGCGCGGTAGCGAGCATCGCGACGAGATGACAGCGGATGGATTCCTGTCCAATCATGCCGGTGGAACGCTCGGCGGTATAAGCAGCGGCCAGGACATCGTTGCCAGCATCGCACTCAAGCCCACCTCCAGCATCCGCATACCTGGCCGTAGCCTCGATGCGGATGGCAGCGAGGTCGATGTGATCACTACCGGGCGCCACGATCCTTGCGTCGGCATTCGGGCCACGCCCATCGCCGAGGCCATGGTTCTGCTGGTACTCATGGATCATCTGCTACGGCACCGAGCGCAGAATCCGAATCGGGCCCCGCGCACCGAGGATTGAGCGCGCCCCGTTCACGCAGGGTCGGCGTGAGCTTCTAGCATCTCGAGGAACACACGGGCCGCATTCGATGCGGTGCGCTCCGGATGGCGCACCCAGCCGAGCGTGCGCTCGAGTTCTGGCGCGTCCACCGGATCGATTCGCAGGAGTCTCTCATCGACCATGGTCGCCGGCAGTACCGTCCAGCCGAGCCCGATCCCGGCCATCATGCGGATTGTCTCCAGGTAGTTGGTGGACATGGTCGCATCGAGCTCGATACCAGCGCCGGCGAAAAGCCTGGTGACGATCCGCCCCGTATAGGTTCCGCTGCCCGGCAGTACCGCGCGATGCCCACCGAGTTCTGCGAGGCTCGGCCCGGGCGAAGATGCCAGCGGGTGGTCCGGATTGACGGCAAACACCAGAGGATCCCGCCATACCCGCCTGCTTGCCAGGGGCGCCGGGGTTTCCGGTGGCAGGGTGACGACGGCGAGCTCTATCTGTGCCTGCAGGAGCAGGTCGTGGGCCGCCTCTGAGTCCAGGAAGTGGAGCTCGAGCACCACGTCGGGGTGGCGCTCGCTGAAAGCGCGCAGAACATCCGGCAGGCGATGCAACCCGATGTGATGGCTGGTGCCGAGGCGCAAGCTCCCGCCCACGTCGCCGCGCAGGTTGCTGAGCAAGGTGCGGCTGTCGTCGATCTCCCCGAGAATCCGCCGCGCTCTCGGCAGCAGGGTGGCACCGGCTTCGGTAAGGGTCACGGAACGGCCGACGCGATCGAACAGCCTTACGCCGAGACCGCGCTCGAGCGCCGCGATGCGTCGACTGACGGCCGACTGCGTCAGGTGCAGGTTGAGCGCTGCCTCCGAGAAGGATCGATTATCCGCCACCTGCACGAACGCGATCAGGTCTGGTGTATCCACGGTTCCTGTTATGCGACTTCAGCATCCACGCAATGAGAATAATGAATTTGTCTCATTAGCGACAGGGGCTTAGGATGCTCGCCTCAACAGACCATGACGGTGCGCGCGCTTGCGCTCTGGCGCCGTTGGCTAGCACCGGGGAGATCGGCCATGTCCGCGAGGACGCTTTACGACAAGCTCTGGGATGCGCATCTCGTCAAGCAGCGCGATGACGGTACCGCGCTGATCTATATCGATCGGCATCTGCTGCACGAGGTGACTTCGCCGCAGGCCTTCGAAGGCCTGCGGCTGGCGGGCCGCAGCCCATGGCGGATCGACAGCAACATCGCCACGCCGGACCACAATGTGCCCACCACCCGACGCGCGGACGGCATCGCGGGCATCAGCGATCCGATTGCGCGGATCCAGGTCGAGACGCTGGATGACAACTGCCGCGAGTTCGGCATCCTCGAATTCCCGATCCTGGATGCCCGTCAGGGCATCGTGCACGTAGTGGGACCGGAGCAGGGTGTGACCCTGCCGGGCATGACCGTGGTCTGTGGTGACTCGCACACTTCCACGCATGGTGCGCTGGCAGCCCTCGCCCACGGGATCGGCACATCCGAGGTCGAGCACGTTCTGGCTACCCAGTGTCTGATTCAGCGCAAGGCCAAGAACATGCGCATCATGACTCTTGGGCATCTTCCTCCGGGCGTTACGGCGAAGGATCTGGCTCTCGCCATCATCGGGCGGATCGGAACAGCCGGCGGGACCGGATACACGCTCGAATTCGCAGGTCCCGCCGTGCAGGCGCTGAGCATGGAAGGGCGCATGACCCTGTGCAACATGTCTATCGAAGCGGGTGCGCGTGCCGGCGTGGTGGCCTGCGACGAGACGACTCTGGACTACGTCCGCGGGCGTCCCTACGCACCCGCAGGGGCATTGTGGGAGCAGGCCGTGGCGCAGTGGCGTGAACTCGTGAGTGACGCCGATGCCCGCTTCGATGCCGAGGTCGAGATCGACGCCGCTGCACTCGCGCCCCAGGTGAGCTGGGGCACGTCTCCGGAAATGGTGGTGGGCATTGATGAGCGGATACCGGAACTGTCCGCAGCCCAGCGGCCGGGACAGCGGGACAATTGGGAAGCGGCCCTGCGCTACATGGGCCTGGAGCCCGGCATGGCGGTCACGGACATCGGGGTCGATCGCGTCTTCATCGGCTCCTGCACCAATTCGCGGATCGAGGACCTTCGCCAGGCGGCAGCTGTCGTCAAGGGCCGCAAGGTTGCAGGCAGCGTCCTTCAGGCCATGGTCGTACCGGGCTCGGGCCCAGTTAAACTGCAGGCAGAGGAGGAGGGGTTGCACGAGATCTTCCTCGCGGCGGGCTTCGAGTGGCGGGATCCCGGGTGCTCGATGTGTCTGGCGATGAATGCGGATCGGCTCGGTCCCGGTGAGCATTGCGCCTCGACTTCGAACCGGAATTTCGAGGGGCGACAGGGTCACGGTGGCCGAACCCATCTGGTGAGCCCGGCAATGGCTGCGGCTGCGGCGGTAGCGGGTCATTTCACTGACGTGCGCGAGATGGTCAGCGCAAGTGGAGGTGGGGCATGAAGGCATTCGAGACGTTTCGCGGCCGCGTTGCGCCCCTCGATCGGGCCAACGTGGACACCGATCAGATCATTCCCAAGCAGTTCCTGAAGTCGATCCGCAGAACCGGCTTTGGCGACAATCTGTTCGATGGTTGGCGCTATCTCGACGAAGGTGATCCTGGGAAGAACCCCAACGAGCGGCAGATCAATCCGGACTTCGTACTCAACGCGCCCCGCTACCAGGGTGCGAGTATTCTGCTCGCGCGTGCCAACTTCGGCTGTGGCTCCAGCCGGGAGCATGCGGTTTGGGCACTCGAAGAGTATGGCTTCAGAGTGGTCGTGGCGCCCAGCTTCGCTGACATATTCTTCAGCAACTGCTTTAAGAATGGTGTTTTACCGATTGTTTTGAATGAAAAAAATATCGATGAGCTATTCGATCTCGCGAATGCGGACGATGGCCTCGAGCTCACTGTTGATCTGGCGGCCCAGCGCCTTGTCCTGCCCTCCGGGGCGGAGATCCCTTTCGACGTCGATCCTTTTCGCAAGCGCTGTCTACTCGAGGGCCTCGATGACATCGGGGTTACCCTGACGGATGCCGACGCGATTCGGGTCTTCGAGGCGCGTCACCGCGAGCGCTGTCCGTGGCTGTTCGATGCATTGCGCTGAGGCACGCTGGCGCCACAGCTTCCCCGGACCGTCACGGCGCGGCACGCGGTGACCACAACGAGGGTTTTTCATGTCCCGCAAGATACTGATTCTCCCCGGCGACGGGATCGGTCCCGAGGTCATGGTGCATGCCGTGCGCGTGCTGGAGCTGGCACGCGACCGCTATGGCTTCGACCTCGAGGTCGAGCATGCTCTGGTAGGTGGCGCGGCGATCGACGCGCACGGCGAGCCCCTGCCCGAGGCCACCCTGAAGCTGGCCAAGGCTGCCGACGCGGTGCTCCTCGGTGCCGTCGGAGGGCCGAAGTGGGATGCTCTGCCTACCGCGCAACGGCCCGAGCGAGGACTTCTGGGGCTGCGCTCCGGTCTCGAGCTGTTCGCGAACCTGCGGCCCGCGATCCTGTTTCCACAACTGGCTCAGGCGTCCTCGCTGAAGCCGGAACTGGTGGCCGGGCTCGACATCCTGATCCTGCGGGAGCTTACCGGTGGCATTTACTTCGGTGAACCGCGCGGTATCGATGTCGATCCGGGCGGTAACCGTCGCGGCTTCAACACCTATGTCTACAGCGAGCCCGAGATCCGCCGCATCGCCCGGCTCGGGTTCGAGCTGGCCGGTGCGCGCGGCAAACGACTGTGTTCAGTGGACAAGGCCAACGTGCTCGAAGTCACTGCTCTGTGGCGAGAAATCGTCGAAGACGAGGGACGGAACTTCCCCGACATCGATCTCAGCCACATGTACGTGGACAACGCCGCCATGCAACTCGTGCGGGCACCAAAGCAGTTCGACGTCATCGTCACGGGCAACATGTTCGGCGACATTCTCTCCGATGTTGCGGCCATGCTCACCGGTTCCCTGGGCATGCTTCCATCCGCCGCGCTGGACGCGAGCAGCAAGGGCATGTACGAACCGGTGCACGGCAGCGCTCCGGATATCGCCGGACAGAACCTCGCGAATCCGCTGGCAACGCTGCTGTCGATTGCGATGATGTTCCGATACACATTTGCCGAAGCGCACCTCGCCGCGAGCCTGGAAGGTGCGGTCGGCGACGTGCTCGACGCCGGGCTTCGGACCCGCGACATCGCCCAGGGTAGCGTCGATGGGATCGATGTGGTCGGTACCGATGCCATGGCCGACGCGGTCATCGCCGGCTTTGGTCGGCGCCTGGAAGCTGCTTGATGGCTTGCGTCCGGATGCCGCGAATTGCAAGGAGACAAGCATGAGCAAGACGAACGGAACCATAGACGTCGCCGTAGTTGGCGCCACGGGTGCCGTCGGCGAGGTGATGATCGAAATTCTCGAACAGCGCAAATTCCCGGTCGGTGAGCTCTATCCTCTCGCCAGTGCGCGTTCTGCCGGCAAGCAGGTGATGTTCCGGAACCGTCCGGTGCAGGTCGAGGACCTCGCGACTTTCGATTTCAGTAAGGTGAAGCTGGCCCTGTTCTCGGCGGGCGGCAGCATCTCAGCGGAGCATGCGCCGCGAGCTGCGGCGGCCGGCTGCATCGTCGTCGACAACACCTCGCATTTCCGCAGAGACGCCGATATCCCGCTCATCGTACCTGAGGTCAACGCTGATGCGCTGGAAGGCTACAAGGCGCGCAACATCATCGCGAATCCGAACTGTTCGACGATTCAGATGGTGGTGGCTTTGAAGCCGTTGCATGACGCGGCTCGCATCACGCGCATCAACGTGGCGACTTATCAGGCCGTGTCGGGATCGGGCAAGAAGGGTGTCGAGGAGCTGGCGTCGCAGACAGCGGCGCTGCTCAACGGCAAACCCGCCCCAGGGAAGGTTTATCCGAAACAGATCGCCTTCAATGCGTTGCCGCACATCGATACGTTTCAGGAAAACGGCTATACGCGTGAAGAGATGAAGATGGTCTGGGAGACCCAGAAAATCTTCGACGACGAGCGCATCGAAGTGAATCCCACCTGCGTTCGTGTCCCCGTGTTCTATGGCCACTCTGAGGCGGTGCACATCGAAACCGAGCGCAAACTGACGTTCGAGGACGCTCGCAGGCTGCTCGCCAATGCGCCGGGCGTGACTCTGCTCGACGAACGCAAGGATGGTGGTTATCCGACGGCGGTGACCGAATCGAGCGGGCAGGATCCGGTGTTCGTCGGACGGTTACGGGAGGACATTTCCCACCCTCGGGGGCTGAGCATGTGGGTGGTTTCCGACAACATTCGCAAGGGTGCGGCGCTCAACAGTGTACAGATTGGGGAACTTCTGCTAGAAAGAGCTTGTTTAATAGCCACTTAGTACTGAGAACCAACGTCGTTTCTAGATTACGGCGGCAACGCCGGATGCGAGAGGGGCGGCGGTGCGTGGAAGGGACTACACTGCAAGCAGTATGCCCCCGGTGCAGGGCCGGAGACGTCGTAACCGCAACATTGCGGTGCGCTCGGGGCATCTCTGCCAGCCACAAGAGGGAAGGACGCGCGCTATGATTCGTAAGCTCGCTCTGGTGCTGGGCGCGTGTCTCTGCCTTGCGCACGGGTCCGCCTGGGCGCTCGGACTCGGGGACATCGAGGTCCGTTCCGCTCTCAACGAACGCTTCTCCGCCGAGATCGAGTTGCGTCGTATCGAGGGCCTCTCCGAAAACGAGATCATCGCGACCCTCGCCTCTGCGGATGACTTCGCACGTCTGGGCGTGCAGCGGTTCTTCTACCTTTCCGAACTCGAGTTCAGTACCGATCTTGCCGATCCCGACAGGCCGCGAATCCGCATCAGCAGCAATCGTCCGATCAACGAGCCCTTCGTGAACTTTGTGGTCGACGTGCGCTGGCCCACCGGCCGTCTGCTGCGCGAATACACCGTGCTGCTCGATCCGCCTACCTATGCCCGACAGCCTGCGCCAGCGCCGCGGGTAGCGGAACCGGCCCCTCCCGCTGCGCGTGAACCCACTCGTGAGCCGCCGAGCGAGCCGTCGCGAGTTCGGACCGAACCGCGTCCTGAGGCGCCGACTCCCGCGCGGCAGCAGACCGGGCGCTTTGACGGTGAGACCTATGGCGTCACCGGACGCAACGACACGCTGTGGGCGATCGCGCTCCAGGTTCGTCCTTCGGAAGCGGTGAGCGTGCAGCAGACGATGCTTGCGCTGCAGCGGCTGAATCCCGACGCGTTCATCGGCGGCAATATCAACCTGCTCAAGGCCGGCTATGTCCTGCGGGTCCCGGATCGCGGCGAGATCGAGCGGCTGTCCCGTCAGGATGCGGTCGTCCAGGTTGCGGAGCACAACCAGCGCTGGGAGCGTGGTACCCCGCAGATGCCCATGGATGCGCGGCCCGTCGCAGAGCCCGCCGAACGTCCGGAGCAGCCGAGCGGCGAGCTGCGCCTGGTCGCAGGAGACGACGACGCGACTCCCGTCGCAGAGCCCACCGCGCCCGCTGCGGGTGCCGCGCCTAATGGGGCGATGGAGGAATTGCGCGCTGATCTGGCAGCTGCCGAGGAGCGGGCAAGCAATGCCGAGGAAGCGCGTGTCGCTGCGCAGCGGCGTCTGGACGAGACCACGCAGCAGGTCGAAGAGCTGTCCCGGCAGATCGAGCTGCGCAACGAGGAGCTGGCGCGGTTGCAGCAGCAGTTGGCGGAACAGGCGGCGCCGACGACGCCGCGTGCAGCTGCGGAAGGTCCTTTCGGATTGTCCTGGCTCGTGTTGGGAGGCGTGCTGGCTGCAGTCGTACTCCTGCTCGTGGGTCTGCTCGCCATGATGCGCCGTCGCCGCGACGATGACGACTTTGCCGTGGCTGCTGCCAGTACCAGGTCGGACGCGCGTATGGAACGTACGCACCTGATCCCTGAGGTTTCCCGGGAAGATGTGGGTAGTGCTGGCGCAGGCGCCGCCGCAACGGCCGCGGTGGTCGGCGCGGTTCAGAGCCAGGCGGCGCCGGTTGACGGTGAGGGTGAGAGCGACGTCATTGCCGAGGCTGATGTCTACATGGCCTACGGGCGATTCAGCGAGGCGGCACGGGTTCTGGAGTCGGCGATCGAGCAGGATGAGCAGCGTGCCGATCTGCGGCTGAAGCTGATGGAAGTTCAGGTCGAGACGCAGGATGTGGACGGCTTCAATGCTCAAGCCGAGGCGCTTTGCAGTTTCGCCGATGCGGAGACGATTGCGCTCGCCGATGATCTGGCCGAACGTCTTCCTGGCGCCGTGACATCAACCGGGCAGCTTTCGGATGGTGAGTCCGCCGCGCCGGCGCGAACGGCGGATGCCGGCGAACTGAACCTGGACTTCGATCTCGGTGAGGAGATGGAGGCGGACGCAGACGCCGACGCAGGCGCCGGCGCGGACGCCGACCTCGACAGTCTCGATATCGACCTTGATGTGTCGAAGAAGAGCGCAGCGGACACTGCATTCGACGATCTTGCCGATCTCGACCTCGGCGGCGGCGCTGAAGCTGAAGGTGAGGACCTGGCGGCGGCGCTCGACAACAGAACGGAAGCCGCCGACGACTTCGAATTCCAGCTGGACACCGCGCTCGCCGACACGGACGCCGGTGACGTGGATCTCGATCTCGCGCTCGATCTCGAGGGCGACGATGAGGGCGATGCCACGCAAATTCGGACTGAGCCGGCGTCTGCCGACCTTTCCGGGGCGCTCGAAACGGAAGTGCAAGCGGACGCTGACGCCGAAGCAGACGCAGACCTCGAGTTCGACCTGGAGCTTCCCACGGAGGCGGCCACAGATGCCCTGCGCTCAGACAGCGCGGATGCAGGCTTCAACATCACGAATTTCAGCGACGAGCCGTTCGAGACCGATCCTGCTCCTGGCGACAAGACCGACTCCGCTCTCGATCTCGGTGCTGACACGGTCGCTGGCCTGGAGACGGATACCGATTTCGATCTCGACCTTGACGACGCAGGGGGCGGCGTTCGCTCGACGGAAACCGCGGCGATCGGCGGTGACGACATCGATTTCGCCCTCGATGAAGTGTCGCTGGAAGCTGGCGGTGACACCGAGAATGACCTCGCCGGCACCATCCATCGGGCGCCTGATGAAGCTGACGCTGAACTGACGAGCGCGGCTCAGAGCGCGCCGAGCGACGATGAAGCCCATGATGCGACCTTGGCCCTGGAGCCAGAGGGGGAACAGGCTGCGTGGTCCAGCACCTCCGAGCAGACCTCGGGCTCTGTTGGCTTGCAGGCGGAAGGTGTGCCTGACGAATCAGGGGCCGAGCCTGTCGCGGAGGAAGCCCCAGCTCTTGCGGTTGACCTGGCTGACGACGATCTCGAGCTGGAACTCGATCTGGGTGATGTGGGCGATGAGACGTCGACCAAATTGGAGCTGGCGCGGGCCTACATCGACATGGGCGATGAAGACGGTGCCAGGGAAATCCTCGGCGAGGTGGTCAGAGACGGTAGCGAGAACCAGCAGCAGGAGGCCGGTGAGTTGCTCGCCCGTCTGGGCTGAGCGGTGACTCGCTGGGCTCTGGGCGTCGAGTACGACGGCGCCTGCTTCAATGGTTTTCAGCGGCAGTCAGCTGCCGCGCTGGCCACGGTCCAGGGCGAGCTCGAGTCCGCCCTGACACGGATAGCGGATCATCCGATTCGCGTTGTCTGTGCAGGGCGCACTGATACAGGCGTTCACGCTACGGGCCAGGTCATCCATTTCGACAGCGAGGCCTGCCGCTCGGAACGGGACTGGCTGCGCGGCGGCAACTCGCTTACTCCGTCTGGGATCTGCATACACTGGGTGCGGGCGGTCGCGCCTGACTTCAGTGCCCGCTTTTCAGCGCGTTGGCGCCGCTATCTCTACCTGCTGACCGACGTTCGCCCGCGCCAGGCATTGCTGCGGGATCGCATCGCGGGCGTTGCCGGGCCCCTTGATGCCGATGCAATGCAGCGAGCGGCGCAGCATCTGCTGGGCGAGCACGACTTCAGCAGCTTTCGGGCGGCCCAATGCCAGGCTCGCCATGCCCGTCGAGAGGTTCAGGAAGTTGCAGTACGTCGTGCCGGAGCGCTGCTCGGCATCGAAGTCCAGGCAAATGCCTTTCTCCAGCACATGGTCCGCAACATCGTCGGCAGCCTGCTGGAAGTCGGTCGGCAGGAGCGCGCGCCTGAGTGGATCGGCGAGGTGCTGGCGGCTCGTGACCGTAAGCTGGCGGGTATAGCGGCGCCCCCCGAAGGGCTATACCTGACTGCCGTTGGCTACGACGACAGCTGGAATCTTCCGAGCCCGCGGTTGCTGGCCTGGCCTGGCAGCTGGGGCGCATCCACCTGAACGGGTTGGCGCTGCAAGTCCGCGTCGTGGACGACTTTCTGCTACCATCCGGCGCCTCCCAGCCCTCAGGCCGTCGCTGACGCAGTGCCAGGGCATGTTGCTGGCGGGGAATCGACCCGCGGACATCCGACCTCATGAGCATTAGAGCAACACCATTTTCTCTGGTCAGGATCAAGATCTGTGGGCTGCGTAATCCGGAGCAGGCGCTTGCCGCGGTAGCGGCGGGAGCCGATGCCATCGGTCTCAACTTTCACGGTGCGAGTCCGCGTGCCGTGGATGTCGACACGGCACGCGCGATCTGTGCCGTATTGCCGCCGTTCGTCACCAGCGTCGGATTGTTCGTGAATGCTGAGGAGACACAGATACGGGCCGTGCTGGAGCGAGTGCCCTTGCAGATGCTGCAGTTTCACGGCGACGAAGAAGAGCATGCATGCAGCCGCTGGCAGCGGCCCTACCTGAAGGCTTTGCGCATGCGTCCGGAACTCGAGATCGACCCGGTCCTCGCCAACGGATTTCGATCTGCGTCGGGCATCCTGCTCGACGGTTATCGCCCCGGTGTCCCTGGCGGGACCGGCCGTGCTTTCGACTGGTCGCGCATTCCAGCAGAGCATGACCGTCGGCTGGTGCTGGCCGGCGGACTGAACGCGGGCAATGTTGGTGCGGCCATCCGCCAGGTCAGACCTTGGGCGGTGGACGTTTGCGGAGGCGTGGAGCTGGAGCCCGGCGAAAAGGATCCAGGCGCCATGACCGCATTCGTTCAGGCGGTTCGCACTGCCGGTACTGGAGATACAGAGGCATGAGTCAGGATGAGACTGCAGTCATGACAGCCGCACCTTCTAGCGACGGTGCCATGGTTTCATTCATCGATTACAACTTTCCCGACGAACGAGGTCATTTTGGCCGTTTCGGTGGGCGTTTCGTGGCCGAGACGCTGACCCATGCGCTGGAAGAGCTCGAACGCGTCTACCGTAGCCTGCTCGCTGACCCCGACTTCCAGCGTGAGTTCGACCGCGATCTTGCCGAGTACGTCGGCAGGCCATCGCCGCTCTATTTTGCCGAGCGGATGACTCGTGAGCTCGGCGGCGCACGTGTGTACCTGAAACGCGAAGACCTCAACCACACCGGTGCGCACAAGGTGAACAACACCATCGGTCAAGCGCTCCTGGCCAAGCACATGGGCAAGCGCAGGATCATTGCCGAGACTGGCGCCGGCCAGCACGGGGTGGCCTCGGCCACCGTCGCCGCCCGACTCGGCATGGAGTGCGTGGTTTACATGGGGGCCGAGGACGTCGAGCGCCAAAGCCTCAACGTTTATCGCATGAAGCTTTTGGGTGCCCGCGTAGTCCCGGTGGAGTCTGGTTCACGCACGCTGAAGGACGCCCTGAACGAGGCGATGCGTGACTGGGTGACGAACGTGGACGACACTCACTACATCATCGGCACGGTGGCCGGACCGCATCCTTACCCGGTACTGGTACGGGACTTTCAGTCCGTGATCGGTCGCGAGACCCGCGAGCAGTGTCTTGCTGCAGAGGGTAGGCTGCCGGACGTGCTCGTGGCCTGCGTCGGCGGTGGCTCGAATGCGCTCGGATTGTTTCATCCGTTCATTCGCGACGAGGGTGTGCGCATGGTCGGCGTCGAAGCCGGGGGCGAGGGCATCGCAACGGGTCGCCATGCGGCGCCACTATGTGCGGGTGTGCCGGGTGTGTTGCACGGCAATCGTACCTACCTCATGGAGGACGAGGACGGACAGATCGTCGCGACGCACTCGATTTCGGCCGGCCTCGACTACCCCGGTGTCGGTCCCGAGCATGCATTCCTGAAGGACATCGGCCGGGCCGAGTACACCGCTGTCACTGACGAGCAGGCCTTGCGCGCCTTCCATCATCTGACCCGAACCGAGGGCATCATGCCGGCACTCGAGACCAGTCACGCCATCGCCTGGGTCATGGAGCATGCGCCGCAGATGGAGCGCGATCGCATCATCGTCGTCAATCTGAGTGGCCGCGGTGACAAGGACATCCTCACCGTTGCCCGACATGACGGCATCGACCTGTGAGCCGTCTCGCGGAACGTTTTCGCCAGCGGCGAGCGAGCGGGGGCAGCGCCCTGGTCACCTATCTGATTGCCGGCGATCCCGAACCGTCGGTCACCGTGGATTCCATGCTGGCCCTGGCCGGTTCCGGTGCGGATGTCATCGAGCTCGGTATTCCGTTTTCGGATCCCGAAGCGGAGGGCCCCGATATCCAGGCCGGATGCGAGAGAGCCCTGGCCCATCGGGTGCGCCTGCGTGACGTCATCGACATGGTGGCGGAGTTCCGTCGGCACGACAGTTCCACGGCGGTCGTGTTGATGGGTTACCTGAATTCGATCGAGGCCATGGGCGCGCAGCAGTTCGCCGATGCGGCTGCAGGGGCAGGGGTCGATGGTCTGATCATGGTGAACCTGCCGCCGGAAGAGGCGGAGGAGCTGCGTTCAGAGCTTGCCGCGCGCGATATGGATCTGGTTTTTCTGCTCGCTCCCACCACGACGGATGAACGCGCCCGGCGCGTCCTCGAGCAGGCGAGTGGCTTTGTCTACTATGTGTCCTTGAAAGGCACCACCGGCGCCGGTCATCTCGACCTCGATGCGGTCGAGTCGCGCTTCGGCGAGCTGCGGCAGATGACGGAGCTTCCTATTGCTGTGGGGTTCGGAATACGCGATGCCGTTGCCGCGCGTCGCGTCGCCGGCTTTGCGGATGGGGTGGTCGTCGGCAGCGCTCTGGTGCGCAAGATGGGTGAACTCGCAGCGACACCGGAAGCGATCCCTGCTGCCGCTGCGGCGCTGGCGCGTGATCTGCGCGAGGCGATGGACGCCGCTTGAAGTGAACGCGGGCAGCCATCTCGACCATTGGTTGGCTCGGCTCGAGCATCTGCATCCGAAGGAAATGGATCTGGGGCTGGATCGTGTACGGACGGTCTGGAGACGCCTCGGCGCTCCCAGGCCCGGCCGGAGCGTGGTGACGGTAGCAGGTACCAACGGCAAAGGGTCGGTCGTGGCAGCGCTCGATGCGATCTTGCGCGCGCAAGGACTCAGCGTCGGCGTGACCACCTCGCCCCACCTCCATCGCTTCAACGAACGCATCGTGATCGGCGGTAAGCAGGCTCCGGACGACGCCATCGTGGCGGCGTTCGAGCGCATCGAGTGCGCGCGAGCCGACATCAGTCTCACCTATTTCGAGTTTGCGATTCTTGCCGCGATCGAACTGCTGGCTGCAGCGGATCTCGACGTTGCTGTGCTGGAGGTGGGGCTCGGGGGGCGGCTGGACGCCGTGAACATAATCGATGCCGACGTTGCGGTCATCAGCAGCATCGATCTTGACCACGAAGCCTGGCTCGGCAGCGACCGGGAAGCCATCGGGCGCGAAAAGGCCGGGATCCTGCGCCGTGGCCACCCGGTGGTTATTGGTGATCGTGATGTTCCGCGCTCAGTGCTCGCCAGGGCGGCCGAACTGGATGCTCGCGTGTACCGCATCGGTCAGGATTTCGACTGGATGGAAGGTTCGACGGGCGGGGTCTTCGAGGGCGGCGTGGATCGTTCGTTCGTTCTCGATTGCCTGCCCGCTGCCCATCTGCTCGCGTCGAATCTGGCCTGTGCACTTCAGGCCGCTTCCCTGCTGTCTCTGGAACTCGATCCGGGGCACGTCCATCATGCCCTTAGTGGCCTGCAATTGCCGGGGCGCATGCAGCGTTTGCATGCGGGGGGCGTTGATTGGGTGCTGGACGTGGCGCACAACCCCCAGGCGGTGCAGGCGCTGGTGGCGCATCTGGATGAGGATCGGCGCTGGTTGGCTGTGTTCGGCGCCTTTGCGGACAAGCGGGTCGAGGCCATGGTGCCGCCGTTGGCTGAGCGGGCTGAGGTCCTGTTCCTGGTGCCGACGCCCGGCAGTCGCGGCCAGACCGCCACGGCCCTTGCCGAACGGACCCGCCTTAAGGAACCTGGGCCGCCAGTGCTCTGTTTTGCTTCCACTGAGGCCGCGCTGCTCACGGCGTTGGATCAGGCGCGGCAGTCCAATCTGGGCATCGTCGTTGCCGGGTCCTTCACGGTAGTGGCTACCGCTGCAGCTTGGCTTGAGGAAAGCGCTGAACGCGACTTGGAGTCTGCATGACAGAACGTGGGCGCAACCGGCTGGTCGGGGCCATTATCCTGGCGTCGCTGGCGGTGGTCGTTCTGCCGATGCTGTTCGACGGCGCCGGCATCGAGCGCCGCGCCGTTCCCGACGTCGCCACCGAGCGCGCCACCCGACGCGAAGCGCCGGCGGAACCGGCGGTTGCGGACCCCGACGATGAGGCCTGGGCCTTCCTGGATGACGTGGAGGCGAGGAGACAGGAACCCTCGCTCTCGGGTCAGCCACGACATCTGGAGGTGACCGAGCCGGCTGCGGAGCCGGAGCACACGGCACCTGCGCTCAGTACTGATGGGTTACCGCTCGCGTGGAGCGTGCAGTTGGCCGCGTTTCGAGATTTCGACAATGCCCGCGCGCTGCGTCAGCGCCTGCTCGACGACGGGTTCGACGCTTACCTGGTGGCCGAGCGTGGCGACGACGCCACCCTGCACCGGGTGGCCGTCGGTCCACGGATCGATCGCGCTGCTGCGGTCCAGCTGCGTTCGGAACTGGCCGAACGCTACGAGCTCGAGGGGATCGTCGTGCAGTTTGCCATCGACCGCGAAGCGGACGGGAGGCGGCAGTCAGCGGATGAGTGAAGGATTCGGGCTGCTGGTAATGGACTGGATCATCGTGGCGGTGGCACTGGTTTCCGTCCTGATTGGCGCCGGGCGTGGCTTTCTGCGTGAGGCCCTGTCGCTTGTCATCTGGTTAGCGGCGCTTATCATTGCGACTCTGTTCGCAGACGACGTCGGCCGGAGCATCGCCCGCTGGATCAGCTCTGAATCGCTGCGCTACCCGGTCGCCTTCGCCAGCATTTTCCTCCTGGTGCTACTCGTCGGCGCCGTCCTGCAGAAGCTGCTGGCGAAACTCATCGAGGTAACCGGTCTCGGCGGACTGGATCGGGTCTTGGGCATGTTGTTCGGGATGGCGCGAGCTCTGCTTCTTCTGGTAGTGATCGTCGCTGTCCTCGACCCCATGTTCGAGACAGAGCCGTGGTGGCAGCAATCGAGGCTGCTGCCACACCTGCTGGCACTTCAGGAACAGGTCATGGGCATCTTGCGCGACCTGGTCTCCGCAGTCGGCGACGCGATGAATCGTTGAACGAGACAACGCCGTCCCATCTTCCCAGGAATACGCGCTCATGTGTGGACTCGTAGGTATCGTCGGACGCTATCCCGTGAATCAGCGCCTCTATGACGCGCTGACCGTGTTGCAGCATAGGGGGCAGGACGCTGCGGGAATCGTCACGAGTCATCATGGTCGGCTCAACATGCGTAAGGCGAACGGCCTGGTCCGGGACGTCTTCCAGCTCAATCACATGCAGCGCTTGACGGGCAGCCTGGGCATCGGTCACGTCCGCTATCCCACGGCAGGAAGCTCGTCTTCGGCTGAAGCTCAGCCCATGTACGTCAACTCGCCCTACGGCATCACCCTTGCCCACAATGGCAATCTCACCAATGCGGAGGCGTTGAAGCAGGATCTCTTCAAAGCGGATCTGCGTCACATCAATACCGAGTCGGACTCGGAAATCCTTCTGAACGTCTTCGCGCACGAACTCGGGCGTCTGCATCGCCACGAACCGACGCCGGAGGACATTTTCGCCGCGGTTGCTGGCGTACATGCGCGCTGTCGTGGTGCCTACGCGGCAGTGGCATTGCTCGTCGGGCACGGGGTGCTTGCGTTCCGCGATCCCCACGGTATTCGACCGCTGGTGTTCGGCAAGCGCGAGACGGATCTCGGTACCGAGTACATGATCGCATCCGAGTCCGTTGCGCTCGATGTGCTCGATTTCACCCTGGTGCGCGACCTGCTGCCTGGCGAGGCGATCTGGATTGACGAGCAGGGCGATCTGCACGCGCGCGTATGTGCGCCCGATACCGAACTCGTGCCCTGCATCTTCGAGCACGTCTATCTGGCGCGTCCCGACTCGATCATGGATGACATCTCGGTCTACAAAGCCCGACTGCGCATGGGCGAGAAGCTTGCTGAGCGGATTCTGTCCCACTACTCGGCCCGCGACCACGACATCGACGTTGTCATTCCGATCCCGGAAACGAGTCGAACTGCGGCGTTGCCGCTGGCGCATCAGCTCGAGGTCAAGTATCGAGAGGGGTTCGTGAAGAACCGCTACATCGGTCGAACCTTCATCATGCCGGGCCAGAGTCAGCGGCAGAAATCCGTGCGTCAGAAACTCAATGCCATTGATCTGGAGTTTCGCGGCAAGAACGTGCTGCTGGTGGATGATTCCATCGTTCGAGGTACGACTTCGCAACAGATCATCGACATGGCTCGGGAAGCTGGAGCACGCAAGGTCTACCTGGCGTCGGCTGCGCCGCCGGTACGCTTCCCCAATGTTTATGGAATCGACATGCCGGCAGCAAACGAATTCATTGCCCATTCCCGCAGTGACGAGGAAATCGCTGCGAGCATCGGTGCAGACTGGCTGGTCTATCAGGACCTTGAGGATCTGGTCAGCTGCTCTGCCGAAGGCAACCCCTCGATCCGGCGATTCGAGTGCTCGGTATTCGACGGCACCTATGTCACCGGCGATGTCGACGCGGACTATCTACAGCGGATTTCGGATTCCCGTAACGATGCCGCCAAGCGAAGACGCGAGCGCAGCGAATCCGGCGAAGGCGAACGAGCCCTCTCCGACCTGCATGACCACGTCTGAATGGAGATGACTCGATCATGACTGCACAGCCGTCACCACGGCCTCCCGGTGGAGCCGTGCAGGAGTGGATCGAGAAGAGCCTCGCGCAGGTCGACACGGTTCTGGTCGGCAAGCGCCACCAGGTCGAGCAGGCGATGGCCTGTCTGCTCGCCGGTGGTCATCTGCTGATCGAGGACCTTCCGGGAATGGGGAAGACGGTCCTGTCCCAGGCGCTGGCCCGCACGCTAGGCTTGAGCTTCAACCGGATCCAGTTTACGAGTGATGTTTTACCCGCCGACATTCTCGGCATTTCCGTGTTCGATCGGGATGGAGGCGCTTTCGAATTCCATCCCGGTCCGGTTTTCGCCCAGGTTCTTCTTGCCGACGAGATCAATCGCACCTCGCCGAAGACCCAGAGCGCGCTGCTCGAGGCGATGGAGGAAGGGCAGGTGACGGTCGAGGGTGCGACCCGACCGCTGCCTTCGCCGTTCTTCGTGATTGCGACCCAGAACCCCTCGACTCAGGCCGGGACCTATCCTCTGCCTGAATCTCAGCTCGATCGCTTTCTGATGCGGATCGAACTCGGCTACCCGGACCCGGCCGCGGAGCGCGATATCATCCGCGGCATCGACCGACGCGTGCTGCTCGATCAGCTCGAGCCATGTATCGACGGTACTCAGCTCGGAGCCATGCAGCAGTTGGCTGCTGAGGTGCGGTTATCCGACGCCCTGTTGGATTACGTTCAGCGGCTGGTTCAGCACTCGCGCAAGGATCCGGCCTGCGCATGGGGCCTCTCGCCCCGGGGCGCGCTCGCGCTGGTGAGGGCTGCGCGCGCCTGGGCCTTGATCCGGGGACGTCAGCACGTGGTTCCCGAGGACGTTCAGGCCGTGCTGCCGGCCGTGGTGGAACATAGGCTGCGCGAGCACGCGGATCACGGTAGCAGCAGCGGTGAGGCGCTCGCCCAGCGTCTGCTTGCGGTCGTCGATGTCGTGAACTAGCCCGCTTCGCTCACCGATGCGCTCGTGGCCGGGAATCGGTGAGCGAAGCGGGCTAGGCGGCAGCACTCACCACGCAGTGGTGTCACTGACATCGCGGAGAAGCGGTATGGCAGAGGTCCTGGAGGGCGACGGTCACGGCGCGGTGCATAGTGAGACGGTGCGTGTCGCCATACCGCCGCGGGGCCGCTGGCGCGCTTGGCTCGATCGCAGGATCCCCGCGCAACGCTGTATCCGCCTGAACCGGGGCAATATCTTCATTTTCCCCTCGCTGGCGGGTTTCGCGTTTCTCGGCCTCATCGCTCTGCTCGTCCTGGCCGCCATCAACTATCAGAACTCCATGGTCTTCGGGCTCGCGTTTCTGCTGGCAAGTACCTTCGTCCTGACCATCGGCCATACCTACCGCAATCTCGCCGGGCTCGAAATCGAGGCAGCCGGCGTCCGCCCCGTGTTTGCCGGCGAGCATGCCGAGTTCGCCTTGCTCCTGCGACGCACATCGCGCGTCACCTATCATGCGCTGTGGTTGGGCTTCCCCGGTGGAATCCCTCAGAACGTGGACCTCGACGGCGAGAAGGAAGCCAGGGTCCGGATTCCTGCCCTGGCGCGGCAGCGGGGCTGGTTCGATCCTGGTCGCCTGCGACTCCAAACCCATTGGCCGCTGGGCCTGTTCCGGGCCTGGACCTGGCTCGATCTCGACCAGACTGCGCTGGTGTACCCGAAACCGCGTCCAGTGGGGCCGCCACGGCGGGCGGCGCTAGCCAGCGAAGGGGGCGAGGAGCTGCTCAGCGAAGGTAATGACGACTTCGTAGGGCTGCGCCCCTATCGTCCTGGCGATGCGCTCAAGCACATGGCATGGAAGAACTTTGCCAGGGAAGGGGAGCTGATGGTCAAGGAGTACGCCGGTCACGCTGATCGGCGTTTGTGGCTGGACTGGGACGCCGTGCCAGGGCTCGATGAGGAGGCGCGGCTGTCGGTCCTCACGGGCTGGGTCCTCGACTGCGCCGCGCAGCGGGATGCCTATGGCTTACGCCTGCCTGGCGTCGAGATTTCGCCGGCTGCGGGCGAGGAGCATCGAGCCAGACTTCTGCGGACACTGGCATTGTTCGGACGCGAGCAGGGGGAGCGCTCGTGAACAGGGGAGTCATCGAGCAGATTCCGCGCTCAGCGCTCGCGCTCATGCTGCTCTCGCAGGCGGTCGTGATCGCGCCTCACGTGCCCCGCATGGCGCCGTGGACGCTTGCGTTCTGGGGTGCCTGTGTCCTTTGGCGGATTTCCATCTACCAGGGTCGCTGGAACTATCCAGGGACTTGGACCAAGGGTGCTTTCGTCATCCTCGCCATCGTCGGCGTCGGTATGAGCCACGGCATCCAGTTCAGCCTCGAACCTGCGGTCGCTCTGCTGATTCTCGCCTTGGCGCTCAAGCTGCTCGAAATGCGTACCCGCAGGGATGCTCTGGTGGTGATCTACCTTGGCTACTTTGTCATTGCCACCCAGTTCCTGTTCGAACAAAGCATTGCCATAACGCTCTATCAGCTTATTGCCGTTGTCACAGTGACCGGCGCTCTGGTCGCCCTGCACCAGAGCTGGAACCGCCCCCATAGCAGGGCGAGCCTGCGTACCGCCGCGGTGATACTGCTCCAGGCCGTGCCGCTCACGATCGTGATCTTCGTATTCTTCCCGCGTATAGCTCCCCTGTGGGCTGTGCCCATGCCCGAAAGCAGTGCCACGACCGGGCTTTCGGAGACGCTGACCCCGGGCTCCATCACTCAGCTTGGTCGTTCATCCGAGCTTGCGTTCCGCGTCGAGTTCGAAGAGCGAACGCCAGCGATGCGGACTCTGTACTGGCGAGTCATTACCTACTCGGAGTACGAGGAAGGAACCTGGACGCCCGGTTCCCTGCTGGAGCTCCGCGACCCACCGGTGCACTGGACGGGAGGGGGTAGTGAACCTGCATGGTTGCGAGAAGTGCAGCCGGAGGATCGCCCGATCCGTTACAGCATCGTGGCGGAACCGACGTTCCAGCCCTGGCTTTTTGCGCTTGATTTCGCGCGTCCTCTTACGCGCGGAACGGGTATCGGCCGCGACTTCCGGGTGTTGCACCGGGGGCCTGTCACCCAGCGCTTCCGCTATGAGGTGGAGTCGCGGCCGGCACGGCTCGATCTCGGGCTGTCCGAGTGGCATCGGCTGCGCGAAACTGCGCTGCCGGAGCGGGGCAACCCGCGCACCCGGCAGTTCGTCGCGGAGCTCGCTGGCGAGCATCCGCAACCCCGCGCGCTGGCCGACGCCCTGATGCGGCACTTCGCCACGCAACCCTTTTTCTACACCTTGAATCCGCCGCCCCTCGGCCGCGACGGCATCGACGCCTTTCTGTTCGAAACACGGCGCGGCTTTTGCGGTCACTACGCTTCCGCTTTCGTCTATGCAATGCGCCTCGTCGGCATACCGGCCAGGGTGGTCGGCGGCTACCAGGGTGGCGAATACAATCCGGTGGGAGATTACGTCGCGGTACGGCAGTACGATGCCCACGCCTGGGCGGAGATCTGGATCGATGGAGAAGGCTGGGTCCGCTATGACCCGACCATGGCGGTGGCGCCGGATCGGATCGAGCTGGGTGCCCAGGCAGCCTTCGCCGGCAACGCGGAGGAGGCGGCGTACGGCCGGTTCACCGGACAGGGCCTCTGGCGGCGCTTCGACTGGCTGGCAGAAGCCTACTATTTCATAGACAGCCTGCAGCACCGCTGGAACGTCTTCGTCGTCAGCTACGATACAAGTCGTCAGAACCGCTTCCTGCGTGACCTGCTCGGTGAGCTCACGCCGATGCGAGTCGGCCTGGCCGCGGGCGCAGCGGCAGGTGTGGCGGTTCTCATTGCCTTGCTTGGCGGCGTGCCAGGTATTCTTGCGCGCAGGCGGCCACCGCTGCTGCGCTTCCACGATGCCTTCGCACGTCTGTTCGAGCGCACGGGCTCTCCGCGCCACCCCAGCGAGACACCCGGACGATATGCGCGTCGGCTGGCCCTGCGTTACCCTGAAGTAGAGGAGGACGTCGAAGTGCTCGGTGCCAGGCTCGAGGATGCCCTATTCGGACCGCAGGCCGATGACAACGGCGACCTGCCCGAGGCGCTGGACTCGCGCTTCCGGCTCCTGCGGTTGAAGTTCCGGCTGATGCAGCTCCGCCTGCGTCGCGCCTTCAATCCACGGGGCGATGACCGAGGCCGGTTGGTGTGAGCAGTCCGGGTTGCGACGGGCGGCGACTGCGTACGCGCACCCCGTGCGCTGGCCGTTGCTCGACCACTTATGGCGATCTGGTGTGCCGCGGCTGTAAACGCTTCGCGCACGAAGTGGTGGACTGGAACCGCTACGACGATGCAGCCAAGGACGCCGTCTGGCAACGGTTACTCCTGCTGCGCGATCAGATCGTTCAGGGGCGGATCGAGGTCGAGGACGATGAGTTACTGAGCGCGCAACTGACGCGCCACCGCATTCCCTTTGCGGTGAGCGATTCGCCTGCATCCAAGGTCTGGCTGCTGCTTCGGCGTGGTGCGCGCCACATGGGTTCACTGACCGCTTACGGTCTGCGCCCGCTGCCGCCATATCAAGAACTGAGTCCCAGAGCTTTGCGTGATTTAATCGATGCCGACTACCAGCGCCTGTCCGAGGCTCACTATGATCGCTACTTCCGGGTGCCAGATGCGGCCGGGGTTGCGGGACGGTGAGGCGTCGGCAGGCGTTTGATCTTGCTGCCGGAGTCGGCGCGGTGCAGGCATTCCTTCCCTGTCCGACGCCGGCGTCCTGGGTTGAGGCGGCGGTCGGTGAGCTCGACGTGCTGCTCATCGATCACGCCAACTGTGAGCGCAAGGCGGCGGCAACGGCGGTTTCGCTGCTGTTCCGCTACGACGCCGTCCCCGAACTCGCGGCATGCATGAGTCGTCTGGCAAGGGAAGAGCTGCGGCACTACGAGCAGGTGCTCGTTGTGCTGTCACGTCGCGGGATACCGCTCCGATCGCTGTCGGCCAGCCGCTACGCAGGTGGCTTGCGGTCTGCGGTGCGCAGTGGAGAGCCCGACCGTCTGTTGGATCTACTGCTCGTCGGCGCGCTTGTCGAAGCGCGCTCCTGCGAGCGTTTCGCGGCCCTGATACCGGTGCTCGATGAGGAGTTGGCCCGTTTCTATCGGCGCCTGCTGGCGTCCGAGGCGCGGCACTTCGAGGACTACCTGGCGCTCGCGCGCAACGTCGCTGGTGTGGATGCGGTGGCTGATCGTCTGGATGTCCTCAAATCCCTGGAGGCCGAGCTGATCAATGCCCCCGATGAGGTGCTGCGCTTCCACAGCGGGCCACCGGTTCAGGCAAAGTCCAAGAGCCGGATTCTGCCACCGCAGGCCTCGGCGTAGCGCGCCGTCTCGCCCCAGGCCCCGAGAACGACCCGCTGCCGCGCGCCCAGGGGGTGACGCCAGCAATGGATGGCGGGGCGATGGGTATGACCGTGGATCATGGCCGCCGCGTCTTCGGCATCCAACATGGCTTCCACGGCGTTCGGGTCCACGTCCATGATGCCTTCCGGCTTGTTCGCATTTGTCGCGCGTGACGTCTCTCTGGCTTGCCGTGCCAGGGCCTTCCGTTGCGCGCGGGGCTTCGCGAGCAGTGCTGTCTGGCAGACCGGATCGCGCAGCGCGCGACGGATGGCCTGATAGGCATGATCCTGGGTGCACAGCGCATCGCCATGGCACAGTACGACACGCCGGTCACCAACAGTCAGCGTGCTGGGGTCGGGGAGCAGCGTCATGCTGCAGGCCTCTGCGAAGCCGGCACCGAGCAGAAAGTCGCGGTTGCCATGCAGCATGTAGGTCGCAGTCCCGGTAGACGTGAGCTGGCGTAGCGCTTTGGCAACCCGCCGGGCACTCTGGTCGAGGACGTCGTCACCTGCCCAGGCCTCGAACAGATCGCCGAGGATGTAAAGGGCGCCGGCGCGCCGCGCCGGGCCGCGGCAGAAACGCTCGAACATCGCGAGGGTGTCCGGTGACGCGTCGTCAAGATGCAGGTCGGAAATGAACAGCAGCGGCCTCACGGGCCGCCTTTATCCTGGCTGTCGGCGGCCTGCAGCGTGTTTTCGAGTAGCGCAGCCACCGTCATCAGGCCGACGCCGCCGGGGACCGGCGTGATCCAGGCAGCCCGACGCCGCGCGCTCTCGAACTCGACGTCACCTACCAGGCGACCATCAGCGAGCCGATTGATGCCCACATCGACCACCACGGCGCCCTCGGCGATCCAGTCTCCGCGGATCAGTCCGGGCCTCCCGGCCGCCGCGATGACGATATCCGACCGCCGGACGTGACTCTCCGTACTACGCGAAAATTTGTGCGCAGTGGTCACCGTGCAACCCGCCAACAGCAGTTCCAGGCCCATGGGCCGGCCGACGTGGTTGGACGCGCCGACTATCGTCGCGTCGAGACCGCGGATGGGGATGCCCGTATGGGCGAGCAAAGTCATGATGCCTTTCGGCGTACAGCTGCGGAGTACGGGTCGTCGCTGGGCCAGACGACCGAGGTTCCACGGGTGAAAGCCGTCAACGTCCTTGGCTGGATCGATGGCGTCGATGACGGCATTGCTGTCCAGGTGAGGACTGAGTGGGCTTTGCACCAGGATGCCGTGAACGTCCGGGTCGTCGTTGAGTCTGGAAATCTCGGCCAGGAGTCGCGTCTGGCTGATGTCCCCTGGAAGGCGGATCACCGTGGAATCGATGCCGACCTGCTGACAGGCCCGGCCCTTGTTGCGGACGTAGATCTCACTGGCCGGGTCGCTTCCGCACAAGATCACCGCCAGTCCAGGAACCCGGCGCCCCTCGGCAATCCGCAGCTTGACGGCTGCGGCGACCCGCTCGCGCACGATGGCCGCAATCTTGCGGCCGTCGAGGATGCGCCCGAGCCTGGCTTCCGGCGATCCGGACACGGCGGGAGGGGGATCCGCGGTCGTCATACGGCGGAACTCCAGATCAGCCAACGGAGGGGACGACATTCTCGCACGAGCTTAAGACGTGAGCCCACCCGCAGATGCCTGCGAAGGCCCGTCCTGCCTCGCGTTGACGCTCCACGGGACCGTGAGTATGATGCCGCGTCTTGCGCTCGAGACCCCGATTAAACTGTGCTCCATGCGGGTCGTGGCGCGTGGCGGATAACCGTCGCACGAGGCTTAAATATGGCGTCGTCCGGCGTTGACTTTCGGGGTATAGCGCAGCCTGGTAGCGCGCCTGCTTTGGGAGCAGGATGTCGGGAGTTCGAATCTCTCTACCCCGACCAATACTCTCCAAGCGGCCGGTTCGGGTCACAGCGCCCGTAGCTCAACTGGATAGAGCATCGGCCTTCTAAGCCGAGGGTTGCAGGTTCGAGCCCTGCCGGGCGTGCCAGATTTGACAGGATCGACGTCGGGGCGGCAGGCGATCGGGAGGGTGCGGAGCCAGGTGGCACGAGCCTCAATTTTCGACTGGTGGGCGTAGCTCAGTTGGTAGAGCTCCGGATTGTGACTCCGGCGGTCGTGGGTTCAAATCCCATCGTCCACCCCAGTTTCCTTCGTTGCCCTCGTTTGCCGTCCGGGACTCGACCCGGACGACCGGTCGGAGCCGAAATCTCAAAGGATCGGTTTGGGCACTACACGAACAGATCATTGCCACTCACACGCTGACAGAGACGACCATGCAGGTTTCCATCGAAACGACTTCCAGCCTCGAGCGCAGGATGACCGTGACCTTGCCCGCGGCCGAGTTCGAGCATGAAGTGAATCAGCGCCTCTCGCAGGCAGCGCGCTCGGTTCGGCTTCCTGGCTTCCGTCCCGGGAAGGTGCCGATGAAAGAAGTCCGGCGTCGCTTCGGAGACGGCGTCCGTGCCGAAGTCGCTGGCGAACTCATGCAGCGCACGTTTTTCGAGGCGGTCCGTGAAGAACAGCTTCGCCCCGCAGGACAGCCGCGGCTCGAGCCGGTGCGCATGGATCCGGGGGCGGACTTTCAATATGCCGCAACTTTCGAAGTGGTGCCGGAAATCGAACTCGGCGCACTGGATACGCTGGAGATCGAGAAGCTCGTGGCGGAAGTCACAGAGCCCGACATCGACACCATGATCGAGCGCTTGCGGGAGCAGCGTAAGCGATATGAGAGTCGTGACGACCGAGCAGCGGCGGAAGGGGACCAGGTGGTTGTCAGCTTCGCCGGACACCTCGACGGCGAACCCGCGGAAGGCACTCAAGCCGATGACGTGGAGCTGATCCTGGGCAGCGGGCGAATGATCCCAGGTTTCGAAGAGGCGCTCATGGGCGCCACGCCGGGCGAAGAACGGTCCTTCGAAGTCACCTTTCCGGAGGACTACGGCAACGACACGCTGAAGGGCCGCACTGTGGGTTTCGAGGCGCGGATATCCGAGGTGCGCGAGCCGGTCCTGCCCGCGGTCGATGCGGAACTTTTTCAGGAGCTTGGGGTTGAGGGCGGATCGCTCGAAAACTTCCGTGCCGAAGTGCGGGAAAACATGGAGCGGGAGCTCGAATCAGCAGCGCGTGGTCAGCTGAAAAATCAGGTCATGGACGGCCTTGCGGCGTTGCACGATTTCGCTCCTCCCAAGGCCATGGTGCATGAGCAGATCCACAACATGCAGCAGGAAATGGTGCAGCGCTTCGGGGGACAGGGCATGGATCCGCACTCCCTGCCGGAAGAGCTGTTTCGCGAGCAGGCCGAGCGGCGCGTGCGCCTGGGGCTGATCCTCAACCGGATTGTCGAAGTGCATGGGATCGAACCGGATCCGGATCGCGTCGAGGCCGTGCTCGACGACGTCGCCTCCCGTTACGAGCAGCCCGAGCAGGTGAAGAGCTGGTATCATGGCAACCCGGAACAGATGGAGCAGATCCGGGCCTCTGCATTGGAAGACGCGGTCGTCGACTTCGTTCTGGAACAAGCAACAGTGACTGAGGTCGAAAAAGACTACGACAGCGTGCTTGCTGCAGCGGCCGGTCGCTCTGAAGGCGAAGAAGATGATGCCGCGCCGGATGAGGATGCGGGCGACGACGAGAACGAAGGAGCAGTCTCCCAATGAGCCAGTTCAGTGACGGTCGAGACAGCAGTCCGGAAATTCGCAATCTGGGCCTGGTGCCCATGGTCGTCGAGCAGACCGCCCGCGGTGAGCGCGGTTACGATATCTACTCCCGGCTGCTCAAGGATCGCATCATTTTCGCGGTGGGTCCGGTCGAGGACCACATGGCGAACCTGATCATTGCCCAGATGCTGTTTCTCGAGTCGGAAAATCCGGATAAGGACATCCATCTCTACATCAACTCTCCCGGGGGCGCTGTGACCTCCGGGATGGCCATCTACGATACGATGCAGTTCATTCGCTGCGACGTGCTGACCATGTGCGTCGGCCACGCTGCGAGCATGGGGGCGCTGCTCCTGGCTGGCGGCGCCAAGGGCAAGCGTTTCGCGCTGCCCAATTCCAGGGTCATGATTCATCAGCCTTCGGGCGGTTCCCAGGGCGTGGCCGCGGACATCGAGATCCAGGCGCGCGAGATCCTGCGTATGCGGGAACAGCTCAATGGCATTCTGGCGCATCACACCGGTCAGCCCGTCGAGCAGATTGCCCGGGATACCGATCGAGACCGTTGGCTTACTCCCGTCGAGGCCGTCGAGTACGGCCTCATTGACCAGGTTCAGGAGCCGCGCCAGAAAACGGGTGCCAAGGCGGCCCTCGCGGGACGCTGATCCTTTGACGATGGCGTAGCACGTGTGTGCCACGTGTGTAGCGACCCTCCGTCGCGGCTAGGCTGCCGATTCTCGGGTAGGACGCCCGGGTCCAGTAGGTGGGTCTTGCAAAAGCATGGCGTTCCCCGCATGGTTGGGAGGCGGGACCGTATTGATTGAGGTGCCTTAATGGCCGATGACAAGACCGGAAAGGGCGAAGAAAGCGGCAAGCTGCTGTATTGCTCCTTCTGTGGCAAGAGCCAGCACGAAGTTCGCAAGTTGATCGCGGGTCCTTCCGTGTTCATCTGTGACGAATGCGTCGAACTGTGCAACGACATCATTCGGGAAGAGGTGCAGGAGAGCGGCGACAGCTCTGATCGCACTCGATTGCCCCGTCCTGAAGAGATCAAGGTCATCCTTGATCAGTACGTGATCGGCCAGGAGAGCGCCAAGCGCATCCTTTCAGTTGCCGTTTACAACCATTACAAGCGCCTGAATTACAAAGGCAAAAAGGATGAGGTCGAGCTTTCGAAGTCGAACATCCTGCTGATCGGACCCACTGGAAGCGGCAAGACGCTGCTTGCAGAGACGCTAGCGCGCCTGCTCGACGTCCCGTTCACGATTGCCGACGCCACGACGCTCACCGAGGCGGGCTATGTTGGCGAGGATGTCGAGAACATCATTCAGAAGCTCCTGCAGAAGTGTGATTACGACGTCGAGAAGGCACAGGTAGGTATCGTCTATATCGACGAAATCGACAAGATTTCGCGCAAGTCCGACAACCCGTCCATCACCCGCGACGTTTCCGGCGAGGGTGTTCAGCAGGCGCTGCTCAAACTCATCGAGGGTACGGTGGCTTCGGTGCCGCCCCAGGGTGGCCGTAAACATCCTCAGCAGGAATTCCTGCAGGTCGACACCGCCAATATTCTGTTTATCTGCGGCGGCGCTTTCGGTGGACTCGAAAAAGTCATCATGGAGCGCTCCGATCGCAGCGGTATCGGTTTCAATGCCGTGGTGAAGGGTGAGGAAGACGCGCCCACGATCGGTACGACGCTGAAGCAAGTGGAGCCTGAAGATCTGGTCCGCTACGGCTTGATTCCCGAGTTCGTTGGACGGCTTCCGGTGATTGCCACGCTCGAGGAGCTTGACGTCGATGCGCTGGTGCGGATTCTCACCGAGCCGCGTAATTCGCTCACCAAGCAGTACGCCAAGCTGTTTGAAATGGACGGAGTCGAAGTGGACTTTCGCGAGGATTCTCTTCGTGCCGTTGCCGAGCGCGCCATGGAGCGCAAGACGGGGGCGCGAGGTCTGCGATCCATTCTCGAAGCCATGCTTCTCGACACGATGTACCGTATTCCCTCGGAGGAGGGTGTATCGAAGGTGGTCATCGACGAGAGCGTGATCAAGGGTGAGTCCGAGCCGATGTTGATCTACGAAAATGTAGAGCAACCGAAGGCCATGCCGGAGGACCACTGACTGACAGCCGCCCTGGACGGTCAAGGTTCATCATCACGTCGTCGCGCAGACGGCGACGTTCTTCTCCCTTCCCTTACGGAAAGCCGGCACGGGCACGAAGTCGAGAGCTTCGTGCCCGGCCGGATCGTTCTCTTTTCCCACGACAGCAGGTGATTTCATGTCCGCATCTCGACCTCAGGCCGCTTCGAGCATGACCGATGTTCCGGTGCTGCCGCTCCGGGATATGGTCGTCTATCCCCAGGGCGTCCATCCGTTGTTCGTCGGCACCGAGCGGTCCATCCGAGCCCTAGAGGCGGCGATGGCCGGTGATAAGCAGGTGCTGTTGGTCGCAAAGCGTGATCCATCCTGCGAGGATCCGACGGCTGCGGATCTGTTTGAGCTCGGTACGGTTTCCACCATTCTGCAGCTGTTGAAGCTTCCGGACGGTACCGTGAAGGTGCTGGTCGAAGGTGGACAGAGGGCCAGGACCGTATCGATGGACGGTTCTGGCGATCACCTGCGTGCGCAGGTGGAACTGATTTCCGAACCAAAGCTATCGGCCCGTGAAGCAGAAGGTCTCGTGCGCTCGGTCATGACTCAGTTCGAGGAGTACGTGAAGCTTTCGAAGAAGGTTCCTCAGGAGGTGCTCACTTCCCTGACGAGTATAGAAGAACCTGGGCGCCTCGTGGACACGATCGCGGGTCAGCTTGCGCTCAAGGTCGAAGACAAGCAGGCCATCCTTGAAACCGTCGCCCTGGCGGAGCGGATTGAGCATCTCCTCGCACTGATGGAGGCGGAAATCGATCTGTTCGAGATGGAAAAGCGCATTCGCGGACGCGTCAAGAAGCAGATGGAGAAGAGTCAACGCGAGTACTATTTGAACGAACAGATGAAGGCGATCCAGAAGGAGATGGGAGAGCTCGACGAGGCGCCCAATGAGGTCGAGGATCTGCAGGCGCGTATCGAGTCATCCGGTATGCCGAAGGACGCCCGGGAGAAGACTCAGGCCGAACTCGGCAAGCTCAAGATGATGTCTCCGATGTCCGCGGAGGCGACTGTAGTACGCAGTTACATCGACTGGATGCTCAGTGTTCCCTGGAAGACGAAGAATCGCGTCCGCCGCGATCTCAAGGCTGCTGAGCGCATTCTCGATGAGGATCATCACGGTCTCGAGGAGGTGAAGGAGCGTATTCTCGAATACCTTGCCGTGCAGGGCCGGGTGAAAAAGCTCAAGGGTCCTGTGCTCTGCCTGGTCGGCCCTCCCGGGGTCGGGAAGACTTCCTTGGGCGAGTCGATCGCCAGGGCGACGAATCGAAAGTTCGTGCGCATGGCGCTTGGTGGTGTTCGGGACGAGGCCGAGATCCGCGGGCACCGGCGCACCTACATCGGCTCTCTCCCGGGCAAGGTGATGCAGAAGCTGTCCAAGGCTGGGGTCAAGAACCCGCTCTTCCTCCTCGATGAGGTGGACAAGATGGGCATGGACATGCGCGGTGACCCGGCATCGGCGCTACTCGAAGTACTGGATCCCGAGCAGAACCACACCTTCAACGATCACTATCTTGAAGTGGACTATGACCTCTCTGAAGTCATGTTCATTTGCACATCGAATTCGATGAACATACCGGCGCCGCTGCTCGATCGGATGGAGGTGATCCGACTACCTGGTTATACCGAGGACGAGAAGGTGGCGATTGCGCGGCGCTATCTGTTGCCGAAGCAACGGCGGAATGCCGGTTTGGGTGAGCAGGAGCTGGAACTACCCGATGAAACCGTGCGCGAAATGATCCGCTTTTACACGCGAGAGGCGGGTGTACGGGGGCTGGAGCGTGAAATTGCCAAACTGTGCCGCAAGGTGGTTCGCGAGCACGCCACGTCCGGTTCCCGGACGCCGGTCGAAGTGGACAGCAACCTCCTCGAGGCTTACAACGGCGTACGCAAGTTCGACTTCGGGCGTGCGGAAGAAAAGGACCAGGTGGGCCTCGTCACGGGGCTGGCCTGGACGTCGGTGGGTGGCGAGCTGCTGAACATCGAAGCGGCAGTCGTTCCCGGTAAGGGTCGGCAGATCCGCACCGGCTCTCTTGGCGATGTCATGCAGGAATCGATTCAGGCGGCGCTCACGTTCGTCCGTGGGCGTGCGTCTGTTCTGGGGGTCGCGCCAGATTTCCACGAAAAGTTCGACATCCACATTCACGTGCCCGAGGGTGCGACGCCCAAGGATGGACCGAGTGCCGGTATCGGCATGTGCACGGCCATCATTTCGGCTTTTACCGGCGTGCCGGTCAAGGCGGACGTCGCCATGACCGGCGAGATCACCCTGCGAGGTCAGGTTCTGACGATCGGTGGCCTGAAGGAGAAGCTGCTTGCAGCCCATCGGGGTGGAATCCGCACCGTGATCATTCCGGCCGACAATGAGCGCGATCTCAAGGAGATCCCCGAGAACATCAAGGGTGAACTCGACATTCGTGCGGTGCGATGGATGGACCAGGTGCTGGAGATCGCCTTGCAGCACATGCCGGTACCACGTAAGGACGAGCCGGTCGCAGCCGGGAAGAGTCAGGAAAGCAAAGAGGAAAAGGACGACAGCGTCCGTATCAGCACGCATTGATCGTGTAAATTTTCGAAGCTCCAGGCGGTCGTGCGCGAGCGAGTGATTCGTGGGAAGATATGCGAACGTCTGGTGCTGATGCATGGTTGTTCCCTGCCGGTTGTGCTTGATCGCGGCGCAACCGGGGCTTCCTTGACACCGTTTTTGGGCGGTTGGTATAAACCTGCGGTCTATGGCGGCGGTCGCACAAGCCGTCTCGTGCCGACAGCTTTCAAAATCAGAAAGTCTTCTCTCTTAAGGGGCGAATGTGAACAAAGCCGAATTGATCGACAAGATGGCCGCATCGGCGGACATTTCCAAAGCTGCCGCGGCCCGCGCGCTTGATGCGATGCTTGATGCGGTCACCGATTCCCTGAAGCAGTCAGAGCAGGTCGTGCTCGTTGGCTTCGGGACTTTCGCCGTGAAGGAGCGCGCAGCGCGGACGGGTCGCAATCCGCAGACGGGCGCTCCGATCGAGATCTCCGCTGCGCGCATTCCTTCCTTCAAGGCTGGTAAAGCATTGAAGGATGCCTTGAACTAAGGTCCGTTTCGCGTCCCTGTCGTGCGGCGTTTTTTCCTGTCGCTGATCGGTCGATGAAAGGCACTGATCGGGATATCGAACCCTGAAAGGCGCATCGATCGGTGCGCCTTTTTCATTTTCGGAGCCGCTCAACCCGAGCGTGAACATCGATGCTGCAGCAGATTCGAGACAAGTCGCGAGGCGTGTTCGGCTGGATCATTCTCGGTGCCATCGTCGTCGTGCTGACGCTGTTCGGATTCGGAGCCTTCACCGCGTTCGTCGCGGGTGAGCCGACGGTCGCGAAAGTCGGCGGTACGGACATCACCCGAGCAGAACTGGAGCAGGCGATCGATCGCCAGCGTCGGCAGATGATTGCGGCCATGGGTGATGACATCGATGCTGATCTGCTCGAAGACGACGCTCTGGGCGGAAGGGTGCTTTCCTCGCTGGTCCAGCGGACTCTTCTTTTGGAAGGCGCAAGAACCTCTGGCATGGTCGTTCCCGAGGACGAGATCGATCGCACCATTGTTCGCATGGATGAATTTCGGACCGATGGACGCTTCGATCCCGAGCGTTTTCGCTTTGTGCTGGCCAGTGCGGGCATGTCGCCCACGATGTTCCGAAGAGCGCTTTCCGAGGACCTTCTGATCGAGCAACTTGCCGGCGGCCTCGCCGGTAGCAGTTTCACCACTCGGCGTGAAGTGGATGCCATCGCTGCGTTGCTGCAGCAGGAAAGAGATACCGCATGGCTTAGCTTCGAGCCGGACAGCCTGCGCGAGCAGGTCGAAGTTGACGAGTCGTTGCTGAGGGACCACTACGAACGCAATCTTGAGCGCTACTACGCGGATGAGCAGGTTACGGTGCGGTACGTGATGCTCGACCGTGCGGACCTTGTGGACGAAATCGAGGTGAGTGAGGCCGCCGTGCGCGGTGCGTTCGAGCGCGAGCTCGAGGCCTTCGCCGAGGAGGAAGAGCGTCGCGCTGCACATATTCTGATCAGCGTCGGCGCTCGTCGGAGTGAGGAGGAGGTTCTCGAGAAAGCTCGCTCGCTCAGCGAGCGGCTCGAGGAAGGGGAAGACTTTGCGGCACTCGCGCGTGAGTACAGCGACGATCCTGGTTCGGCTCAGGATGGCGGCGACCTTGGTTTCGCCGGCCGAGACACATTCGTGCCGGAGTTCGAGAGGGCACTTTTCGCTCTCGAGCCAGGAGCGGTTTCGGCTCCGGTGGTCACGGAGTTCGGCGTGCACCTCATCCGTCTCGAGGAAATTACGAGTACGGAACCTCCGACCTTCGATGAGCGCCGACGCTCGCTGGAGGCGCGGCTGAGGGAGGAAGGGGCTCGCTCCCGCTTCAGCGAGTTGCGTCAGGAGCTGGACACGCTTGCATTCGAAACGCCTGATCTCGTGGAACCGGCGGAAACATTGGGTCTCGAGATCCGCGAAGCTGGACCGTTTACCCGTGATGGAGGGGAAGGTCCGTTCGCTCAGCGAGAGGTCGTACGCGCAGCATTTTCGCGCGATGTCCTGGAGGAAGGCTTCAACAGCAGTGCCATCGAAATCAGCGACGGTGTCGTCATGGTCCTGCGGGTGGCAGAGCGCGAGCGCGCGCGACAGCTGGCGTTTACGGAAGTCGAAGAAAGGGTTCGTGAGGACTTCCTGGCCTCCGAGACTCGGCGTCTGGCGAGGGAAGCGGCCGCATCGGCTCTTGAGCGTCTGCGTGAAGGGGCATCTACCTCCAGCGTTGCCGCAGGCCACGATCTCACGTGGGAGCGGCGCGAGGGCATGACGCGCAATGATATGGACGTACCGTCGCGTATTCGTGAGGCGGCCTTCGGATTGCCTCGGCCGATGGCCGAGGATCGCAGCACCGGTAGCGTCGAGCTTGCCGATGGCCGTCAGGTGCTCATCGTCGTAACCGATGTTCGTACCGGCGACCCAGGCGCGCTGAGCTCGATGGAGCGTCAACAGCTACTCGATCTGCTGCGCAACAACGTGGCGGAGGAGGAGTTCGAGACTTATCGTCAGGCTCTACGGCGCGATCTCCGGGTCGAGATTCTCCGCGACTCCTGAGATCTCAAATTTCCGTTACCGGGATCTGCAGGATGAGCTGCTGCCCGGGTTGCAGGTAGCGGGCCGGGTCGAGCTGATTCCACTCGCTGATCTGCGCGACGCTGACCCCGAAGCGAGCGGCGATCCGCGCCAGGGAGTCACCGTTGCGGACGCGGTAAGTCACGCGCCGCACCTCAGGTTCTCTGGCTGCTGGGATGCAGCGCTGTGCATCCGCACAAAGATTGCTTTGGTCGGCGGTCGCGTTGCCTCCAGGCAGCCACAGCAGCAGCTCACGACCGGCGCGAAGCGGATCACGCGGAGCCATGCCGTTCCAGCGGGCGAGCTGATCGACGCTGACCCCGTGCGCACGCGATATGCTCCAGAAGCTATCGCCGGGCTGAACCCGATAGCGTACTTCCCGGCGATCTCCGCCGCCTCCGAAACGTGCCTTCCGCGCTACGCTGCGCTGCTCCTCGCTTAGTGCATAGGCGTCGCTGGCGGCGGTGGCGTGTGGGATAAGCAGCGCATCGCCGGCGCGAATAGCGTGCCCGGAAATGTCATTTACCGTGCGTAACGTCTCGACGTCGATGACGTAGCGGCTGGCGATGGTCGACAGGCTCTCACCGCGGCGAATGGTGTGCCGGCGCCAAGCCACCCGCTGGGACGGGTCCAGCTCAGCGAGGGCGCTGGCGAAGCCGTCGGCTTGAGATTTCGGCAGCAGCAGGCGGTGGGGGCCCTCGGGATGGGTGGCCCAGCGGTTGAGTTCGGGATTGAGCAGATAGAGTTCGCGGGAGTCTATTTCAGCGAGTTCTGCGGCCTGCGCAAGATCGAGCTGACCACCAATTTGGACCACTGCGAAGTGCGGGCTATTGGGAATCTCGGGCAGTTCGATGTCGAATGCCGCGGCGTCGGCGACGAGTTGACGCAGAGCCAGGAGCTTGGGGACGTATGCCTGTGTCTCTGCCGGCAGCGGCAGAGAGAAGAAGTCGAGGGGCCGCCCAGCGTTCCGATTGCGCGCTTGAGCCCTACGCACGTTGCCTGGTCCCGCATTGTAGCCGGCCAATGCCAGCATCCAGTCGCCATCGAATGCTGCTGCGAGATCCTCGAGGAAGTCCAATGCAGCGCGGGTCGATTCCTTGACGTCTCGACGCTGATCATGCCACCAGTCCTGCCGCAGGCCATACATACGCGCCGTGCCTGGGATGAACTGCCACAGCCCCGCAGCGCGGCCATGAGAATAGGCATATGGATCGTATGCGCTTTCGACAATAGGTAGCAGCGCAAGCTCGAGTGGCAGTTCGCGCCGTTCGAGTTCCTTCACGATGTAGTAGAGATAGCGTTCGGCGCGTACGGCGACCCGGGCCATGTAGTCTGGGTGGCGTGCGTAGAATGCCAGCTGGCTGTCTATACGCGGATGATCGACAGCAGGTAGAGCAAAGCCGCGGCGAATCCTTTCCCAGATGTCCGCTGGTGGCTCTGGCTCGATATTTTCGAGCACGCGCAGGGGCGGAGCCGTGACCATAATCGGTTCCAGGGCTTCATGCTGCTGGTAAGACACCGCGTCACCATCGCGTGGCATGTTGGTGTCAGGCCCCAAGTGACCGGCACAGGCGCCGACGCCGAGCGCCAGCAGGATCACAGCGAACGCCCGCCATGCGTGTGCCGCTTGCGGGGTTTCCTGGCTGTGCTCACAATGATCGCTATCGGATCTGGTGCGGCGTCGTCCTGCTGGCATTGTCCCTCCACATCGAACCAGCTGATGATACGAAAGCCGACCGCGGCCGGTCATGCCGCCGATGCCCTCCAGCGGTTGCGCCCGTCGGCTGTGGGAACCATCTCGATCCACTATACCGGTGACCCATGGTGGTCATAGGAGTACGCAGATGAGCCCGGTGCGCTTTGAAACCCGATACGACGGCTCTCGGGCCCACGCCGGGATGGTCTTCTTCGGGACACCGCTTGGCCAGGCGCTGGAGCACGCGGAAATCGATGTTCTGCGTCGTCAGGTCGATCAGTGCTTCGGCGCCAGAGCACTGCTCATGGGTACCGGCCGGGATCAGCGCTTGCTGGATGCGATGCAGGTCCAGCATCGCTTCATTGCGCGCTTGGCGGAGTTCGAGGGACCGCAGAGGGCTCCCGTCAGCCCGAGTCCGGTGTCCGTGATCGACCCTGGAAACCTTCCCTTTGCGAACGGCAGCTTCGATGTGGTGGTGCTGTTTCACGCCCTCGACGTGGCGCCCCAGCCCCAGCAGGCTCTGAGGGAGGCGGCGCGGGTGCTTGCCGACGGTGGGCAACTCGTCATAACTGGCTTCAATCCGTGGAGCCTTTGGGGACTGCGGCGGCTCTTTTCCCGCCGTAGGGCACCATGGAACGCTAACTTCATCAATCCGGTACGCATGGCAGATTGGCTGGCGCTGCTGGACTTCCGGATTCTCGCGACCGAGTTTGCTCGCTATCGACCTCCGTTGAACGGAGGCGAAGCGCTCTTCGATGGCAGCTTTGGCCGCCACTTGAAGAATCTTGTGAAGCTGCCGCTCGGGGGGGTCTGGATCATTCGGGCACGCCGTCAGCCGGCGGCCGGAGTCAGGTTGGAGGAACCCGTGCAGCGGCCTGCGCTCGCCGGTCGTTCTCTTGCAGCAGGCGGAGCCGCTCGCGGCCGTGGCCGCCTGGCCAGGGTCGACAATGTATATTTCCTGACCTGCAGTTCCGGGCAGGACCGTGAGCGTTGAGGTCTGGACCGACGGCGCATGTCGAGGCAATCCAGGTCCAGGTGGCTGGGGTGCCGTTCTGCGTTGGAACGGCCACGAGCGCCACCTCTGGGGTGGGGAACCGACGACCACCAACAATCGCATGGAGCTGACCGCCGCATTGCGCGCCCTGGAAGCACTCAAGCGGCATTGCGTGGTCGATCTGTACACGGATTCAGAATACTTGCGCAAGGGCATCCTCGAGTGGTTACCGAACTGGAAGCGTCGGCAGTGGCGTACCGCCTCCCGCACTCCGGTCAAGAACGCGGATCTCTGGCAGTTGTTGGACGCGCTCTCGCAGCAGCATGATGTGCGCTGGCACTGGGTCAAGGGCCACAGCGGCGACCCCGGCAACGAACTTGCGGATGCGCTCGCCAACCGTGGTATAGACCATTTCGGCCTCAAGGGTCTAAGGGATTGCGCAGAGGAGCGGATCAGCAAATGCGCCAGGTAGTACTCGACACGGAAACGACCGGCCTCGAACCGGAACTCGGTCACCGGGTCATCGAGATCGGGTGCGTGGAGATCGTCGGTCGCCGGATCACCGAGCGCAAATTCCACACTTACATCAATCCAGAGCGGGATGTGGATGAGGGCGCGGTGGAAGTTCATGGCCTGACCCGTGAGCGTCTGGAGACTGAACCCAGATTTGCGGATGTCTTCGGCGCCTTCGTGGATTTCGTGCGTGGTGCCGAAGTCATCATTCACAACGCGCCGTTTGATGTCGGCTTCCTCGATCACGAGTTTTCTCTGCTTGGCAACACGCACGGTGCGATGGCTGATCTCTGTCAAATCACCGACTCACTGACACTTGCGCGGCACCGCCACCCAGGTCAGCGCAACAGTCTCGATGCCCTGTGCCGGCGCTACAGCATCGATAATTCTCAGCGTGAGCTGCACGGCGCTCTGCTCGATGCGGAGCTCCTGGCAGAGGTCTACCTGGCGATGACGGGAGGACAGACGGCGCTGTCGCTCGAGAGCGAGAGCGTTACGGCACGCGGCAGCGAGTCCTCGGCCGTGCGCAGGGTGCCCTCCGACCGGCCACGGTTACGAGTGATCAGGGCAAGCGCAGAAGAACGCGCGCGGCACGACGCGGTGCTCGACGCCATGGAGCAGGGGGGCGCCCCGCCGCTCTGGCGTCGGAGCTCCGACCACGCGGACGGTTAGGCTAACGCCAGAACAGACCGCCGAGCTGCAGGGCCAGTATCAGGTTGCCGTCGCTGCGGATCTGTCCGTTCAGAAATGCCTGCATCGGATCCAGCCGACCTTCGAGTAGGGCCAATGCCGTTTCCGCATCCGGAAACAGCATGGTCACGGATGGTTTGGCGTGGCTGCCTGGGCTGACCAGCAGATTGCCGTCGCTTATCTCGAGGTGAAAACGCGCGTCGTCTCCAGTGTGGAACTGATACACGCGATGCATACCCTTCGTCGCGTCGGCGTGGAAGGCGCGGGTCAGGCGTTCTCTGATCTCTTCGATCGAAGGTTGCATTGGTGAACGAGCTCGGTACCGGTCAGGATTGTGGACGCCCCCGGAGGGCGCCGGTAGAGTAGCGCGCTTCCCTGATCGCGTGGAACCGGTGGAGACGCGTAGTGACGGAGTTCCTGCTCGAATACGGATTGTTCCTCACCAAGAGTCTCACGGTCCTCGTTTTCTTGCTGATCCTGCTGTCTGCCGTAGCGGCCATGGCCGTTCGCCAGCGTCGGGTTGGTGAACAGGGCCGGTTAGAGGTCAGGCGCTTGAATGATCGTATCGACGACATGCGCCATCTGCTCATGCGACACGTGCTCGACGGGAAGCGCTACCGCAAGGAAGCCAAAGCGGAGGCCCGTGCACGCAAGAAGGAAGGAGGAGCCGATCGACGTCGTGTCTGGGTCGTCAGGTTTCAAGGTGATCTTCAGGCCCATGCGGTTGAGCATCTGCGCCAGGAGATCACGGCAATCCTGTCCTTCGCGCGGGAAGGCGATGAAGTTGTGGCCTGTATCGAAAGCCCGGGCGGCATGGTCCACGGCTATGGCTTAGCTGCCTCACAGCTGCACCGAGTCCGGTCTCGGGATGGGCTCAAGCTCACCGTGGCAGTGGACAAGGTCGCCGCCAGTGGCGGCTACCTGATGGCGTGTCTGGGCGAGCGGATCCTGGCTGCCCCGTTCGCGCTGGTGGGTTCCATAGGCGTCGTCGCCCAGATCCCCAATGTCCATCGCCTGCTCAAGCGCAATGACATCGACTTTGAAGTGCTAACAGCCGGGGAGTATAAGCGCACGTTGACCGTGTTCGGTCAGAACACCGAAGAGGGTCGGGCGAAGTTTCTCGAAGAACTCGAGGACATCCATGCGCTGTTCAAGGAATATGTGGTCGAAGCGCGACCGCAACTAGACGTTGCGAAAGTAGCGACCGGTGAGGCCTGGTACGGTCGGCGCGCACTGGAGCTCGGTCTGGTGGACGAGTTGCTCACCAGTGACGCCTATCTGGCAGATGCCTGTGTCGAGGCCGATGTACTCGAAGTGCGCTGGGTGGAACATCGCAATCCGGTAGAGCGCCTGATGCACCAGGGAGCAGAGAGTTTCGCCCTTGCCGCGGAACGCCTCTGGTTGCGCTGGCGCGACCGTTCCTCCTGGACCGGCTGAAGCGTTCCGCAACTGACTCTGCGGGTCAGAAGTAATAGACCAGTAGCGATGCGGCCAGCATGACGGCCACCCACAGTACCATGCTGCCCGTAGGCCAAGTGCGGGCCAGAATGCCCTGTGGACCATGGTGGCGATTAACTGTTTCGACCAGCCAACGCAGGCGAGCCATAAGACCAGAGAGCAGCCCGCCCCAGAGGCGCTGCAGCACACGGTGCGCAACCGTCACGACGCGTGGCAGCAGCCAGCGATAGAGCCAGTCCGTATCCAGCGTGATCTTGCGCTCGCCACCCACGAACTTCAGCAGCATGAAGAATGCGACGCCCGCAAACAGCAGCAGCTGTAGCTCCCAGAGTACGTGGCCAGGGGTGTAGGCGTTGTACTCCACAGGCTCTGGCATGACCGAGTACAGCCAGCCGGGGGCTACTCCGATATAGAGGCAAAGAAAAGCTGCTATGCCCATCGCGAGCAGCATGTTCCAGGGCACTTCCTGTGGCTTGAGTCCCGAGTCACGGCCGAAGAACGCGAACCACGGTATTTTCAGAACCGTGGATATGAACGTGCCGACCGACACCAGTGACAGCAGCAGCCATACGAGTGCTCGCTGATCCAGCGCTGCGGCTTCGAGCACCATGGTCTTGCTGACGAAGCCACTGGTTAGCGGGAAGGCCGAAATCGACAGGCTGCCAATCAGATAGAGCAGGAGCGTTGCCGGCATGTAACGGTACAGCCCGCCCAGGTCCGTGAGTTTCGAGCGTCCGGTCATGTGGATTACAGCGCCCGCGCCCATGAACAGCAGGGCCTTATAAAGGATGTGCGTGAATGCGTGGGCAGCTGACCCGTTGAGCGCCATGATCGTACCCATGCCGACACCGGCTACCATGTAGCCCACCTGACTGACGATGTGGTAGGCGAGCAGCCTGCGCATATCGTTGGCGAGGACGGCATAGGTGACGCCATAGAGGGCCATGACCACCCCGAATCCCACCAGCAGTTCGGTTCCGGGGAAGCCGCGCATAAGGGTGTAAACCGCTGTCTTGGTGGTCAGCGCTGAGAGGAAGATTGCGCCGGTGACGGTGGCTTCCGGATAGGCGTCTGTCAGCCAGGCATGCAGGGGCGGAACAGCCGCGTTGACCATGAATCCGATGAGTATCAGATAGAACCCGGCGCTTTCCGGCGAGATCTTGTCGAAGGCGACGGATCCGGTGTCGAGCACGTTGAGGATAATCCCGGCGAGCAACACGACGCCGCCGAGTGCGTGCACGATGAGGTAGCGGAATCCCGCGGCCATGGATGTCGGGTTGCGGCGACACCAGATCAACCAGACCGAACTGAACACCATCAGTTCCCAGAACACGTAGAGCGTGATCAGATCCCCGGCGAACACGACTCCGAGAGCGGAACCGGCATAAGCCAGCGCCGCGACGTGCTGAGTGCTGTCCTTGACTTGGAGAGCGAACAGCGCGCCGATCATCGTGATGATCGCGAAGATGTAGGCAAACACCAGGCTCAGTGCGTCGATGCGCATCAGCAGCAGATCGACGCCGAACAGGGTCATACTTCCCGCGGTGCCCTGGGACAGCGAGAACACCGCAACAATGACCGCAGCGGGCAGCAAAAGCATCCATGCCTGCTGCAGGCGCCCGCGCAGCAGAGGGACGACAGCAGCGCCAAGGAACAGCAGCAGCGATGGATGAAGAACGTCATTCATCGTAGTAGTCCTCTCCCCGATAAACGAGGAGATAGCCGAGCGCCTTGGCCACAGCGATGATCACGATACAGGCGGCGAATCCGTAGAGCGCACCGAAGCCGCCCCAGCTCTCCCAGGGAAAGCGGTCATAGGCCGATGGGATGATCAGATCGGCGACTACGAGTCCCGCGAGCAAGACGTACATCACGCGCCGAAGGATGTGGCTGTTATCCACCAGTACCTGTAGCCACCTGCCTAGATCCATCGCGACCACCTTTGATTGTTCGCTGCCGACCGCATCAGGGAACCGGCGCAACGACGAGCATGCCACCTAGGAGCGCTGCGAGAGGCTCAGCGGCGAAAAACAGGGCCAGGCACCCGAGCGCAGTAAGCGTCAACGGAAGCACGCACAGCAGGGGTGCCTCCCTGATTCCGTTCGTCCCGCCATCCTTGGGCGTGAGGAGACAGCCTCGCACCACTGGGGGAATCAGGTAGCCGATGTTCAAGAGGGTGCTGGCCATGAAGGCCACGACGATCACCCCGTAGCCTGCCTCGAACGCGCCCATCATCAGATGCCACTTGCTCCAGACGCCGCCGAGGGGTGGGATGCCGATCACGCACAGAGCACCAATGAAGAACGCAGCGTAGGTGAACGGCATGCGCCTTGCGAGCCCATCCATTTCGCTGATCTCGGTCTTCTTCGTGGCGACATAAATGGCACCGGCACAGAAGAACAGGGTGATCTTGCCAAAGGCATGCATGACGATATGCATACTGCCGCCCAGTGCGGCGACGCTGTTCACCAACATGGCGCCAATGACGATGTAGGAAAGCTGGCTGACGGTAGAGTAGGCCAGACGTGCTTTCAAATTGTCCTGTCGGATCGCTATCAGCGACGCGGCAAGCATGGTGAACGCGGCCACGTAGAGCATGAGAGTGCTGGTGACGAGTTCGCCCAGGTAGTCGAGGCCGAAGAGATACACCGTGACCTTGAGGACCGTGAACACGCCGGCCTTCACCACCGCGACCGCGTGCAGCAGCGCGGAAACCGGCGTCGGAGCCACCATCGCTGCTGGCAGCCACCGATGAAAGGGCATCAGGGCCGCTTTGCCGATGCCATACAGGAATAACACCAGAAGGATGCTGCCGTGAGCCGGGTCGACGCGTCCGGCCATGATGCCACCCGGGGTGAAGTCCAGGGTGCCGGCCAGCCACCAGGTCACGAGGACGGCCATCAGCATGAATGCAACAGAAGTTCCGAGCAGCAGACCAAGATAGGTCCGGGCCCCCTGCTTGGCTTCCTCGCTGCCCTTGTGGGCGACGAGCGGATAGGTTGAGAGCGTCAGGATCTCGTAGAACACGAACAGCGTGAACATGTTGCCCGCGAACGCGATTCCGGTGGCGCTGAACAGGGCTACGGCAAAGAAGGCATGGAAGCGGGTGTGGTGCTTTTCCTTCGCGCCGCGCATGTAACCAATGGCGTACAGGGCGGTAATGATCCATAGCCCCGATGCGAGCAGGGCGAACACCATGCCTAAAGGCTCGATTTCGAAGGTGATACCAAGACCCGGGAAGAACTCGAAGAGCTCCAGGCGTGGCCTTTCCCCGTCCCTTACTCGCGGCAGCAGCTGTAACACTGCTGCGAACATGGCGGCGGCGGTGGCTACGGTCAGCCCATCCCTCAGTGCGGCGAACCTCCCGCTGGCGACGATCAGTACGAGACCCGCGAGTGCCACCAGCATCGGCAGCGTGATCATGGTGGCGTCGGTCACGGTGCCCCCCCAATGAGGGCAGCCGCCGCTGTCCGTGCGTAGGCTACGGTGAAGCTGCCGAAGACCCCGAAGACGATCGTCGAGGCCGTCAGCAGCAGCGTCGGTAGTAAAAGTCCGAGCGGTGCTTCACGGATGCTGGCGTCCGGTTGCTCCGGTTCACGAAAGTACGCCACCTCCACCACCTTCCAGACATAGAGCGCCGCGAGCAGCGAGGTGCCGAGCAGGAATGCCGCTATCGGCCAGAAGCCCGCTTCGAGCGCCGCGAGCAGCAGGTGCCATTTGGTCACGAACCCAGCAGTGAGCGGAACACCGATCAGACTCAAGCCGGCGACCACGAACGCGCCCATGGTCCAAGGCATTCGCTGACCGGCGCCGGCCAGCTGGGAGAGGGAAACGCCACCCAGCCGGTACACCAGACAGCCAAGCGCCATGAACAGCGCCGCCTTGGTGATGGCGTGATTGAACAGGTGAAGGATCGAAGCCATCAGCCCGAGTGCGCTGGCGAAACTGATGCCCAGGATCATGTAGCCGACCTGGGCCACGCTGGAATAGGCGAGTAGTCGTTTGACGTTGGTCTGGAACACTGCGACCAGGGATGGCACGAGAATGCCTAGCACCGCGAGCGGCATGAGCAGCCAGGCCATGGCCAGATCGACGAAGCTGAACTCAAAACCGAATACGGTGTAGACGAAGCGCAGCAGGACGTAGATCGCCACTTTGGTGGCTGTTGCCGAAAGAAACACCGTTACCATGGAGGGTGCATAGGTATAGGCGTTCGGCAACCAGAGATGGAGGGGAAAGAGTGCCAGCTTCAGAGAAATGCCTACGGCGATGAAGCCGAATGCAGCGCGAATCGTTCGAGTGTCCGATACCTCCGGCAGGCGTGATGCCAGATCGCCGAGGTTCAGCGTTCCCGTCATGATGTAAAGGAAGCCGATGCCGATCAGGAGAAAGGTTGTGCCGACCGTTCCCATGATCAGGTATTGGTAGGACGAGAGGATCGCGCGGCGGTCGTTGCCCATCGCAATCAGGGCATACGACGCAAGGGCAGAGATCTCGAAGAATACGAAAATATTGAACGCATCCGAGGTGATCGTGATTCCGATCAGCCCAGCGTTCGCCAGGAGAAAAGCGGAGTAGAAAAGCGCAATACGACTTGTCCTGATTTCCTGCTCCACGCTCTTGCGCGCGAACGGCATCACGATGGCGCTGATAAGGCCAATGATCACCAGGACCCAGGCGTTGGCGGCATCGATGGAGTACTCGATGCCCCAGGGCGGTTCCCATCCGCCCATTTCGTAGGAAATCACCGTGCCGTCCGCTACCCGGACGAACAGCAGCAGGGCCACCGCCAGCGTCGCCCAACACGCCAGAGTGGTCAGAGCCCAGGACAGCCGCGGCGCACGGCCGAGCATCATCACCACGGGGGCGACTGTAAGGGCAATCGCAACCTGCAGGGCAGGAAGGTGTTCGAGCATCAGTGCAAGTCGTCCTGCTTATGGATCTCGTCTTCCTCGATGCTGCCGTAGGCCTCCTGAACCCTGACGACGAGTGCAAGGCCCATCGCCGTAAGGGCGACACCCACAACGATGGCAGTAAGGATCAGTACGTGAGGCAGCGGGTTGGAGTAGGCGGTTACGCCTTCGATGGCAATGGGCGCCGTGCCGCCTTCCAGATGCGCGAGGCTGATAAAGAAGATGAATACCGAGGTCTGGAAGATGTTCAGTCCGACCAGCTTCTTTATGAGATTGCCCTGCGCGATGACGATATAGAACCCGATCATCATCAGCACGACGACTACCCAGTAGTTGTAAAGACCAAGCCACTCCATCAGCGGACATCCCTTCCGGCGAAGGAGTAGAAAAGGGTCAGCGCGACGGCGGCGACGGTGATGCCTACGCCGAGCTCGATGCCGATGATACCCAAGGTCTCCCCGGCCTGATCGTTGGGCAGGAGAACCTTGTACTCGAGGAAGTTGCCGCCGAGAAACAGGGGCGCATAACCGAACGCGATGAAGATCAGCACGCCGACCGCTGCCAGGACGTGGGCAACCACCGGCGGTACGGCACGCTGGGCTGCGTCCAGCCCGAACAGGAGCGCGTATACCACGAAGGCTGCGGTGAAGACGATGCCGGCCTGGAATCCCCCTCCCGGACTGTATTCACCGTGGAACTGCACATACAGCGCGAAGATCAGGATCACCGGGATCATCAGTTTGCTGACGACCCGAAGCACAATGTAGTGGCTCATGAGCGCTCCCTGGCCTCGTCTTCATGCTCTTCAGTGTCGCGCCGTCGGCGCACTCTGCCCGTGCCGAGGACCAGGAGTACCCCGACTGCGGCGGCAAAGATCACCACCGCTTCCCCTAGCGTATCGATTCCGCGGTAAGTGGCCAGCACTGACGTCACCATGTTCGGAATGCCGATCTCCTCGGGCGATTCCTGAGTGAAGCGAGGCGACAGATGAACGTGAGCGGGGGCATTGGGGTCACCGAAGGGAGGAATATCGAGGGTGCCGTAGATCAGGGCTGCACCAGTCACCACCACCACCACGAGCGCGACTGCGTTCTGGCGCGCGGCATGTACCTTTTCCTTCTGAGTGGTGAGCGCGATCGTAGCCAGCATGAGGATGACCAGAAGTCCGGCTCCGACTGCAGCTTCGGTCAGCGCCACGTCTACGGCGTCGAGAAGCACGAACAGGGTGGCCACCAGCAGGCTGTAGATGCCGGTCAGCATGGTCACCGCAAGCAGATTGCGCACGAGCAGAATGGCGACGCCGACGATCACCAGGAAGGTCAGCAGGACGATGTCGATTATCGCTTCGATGACGCACCCCCATCTCCGGACTTCCACGCTTCGAGACGATCGAAGTGCGCCGTTTTCGCGAGAGCGTGAGCCGCCGTTGGCCCCGTGAACAGCAGAAACAGAAGCGCGAACAGAATTTTTCCGGCAAGCGTGATGGAGCCTGCCTGCAGCATCAGGCCAAGCAGGATACAGATGGAGCACAGGGTGTCGGTGAGCCCGGCTGCCTGAACACGCGAGTAGAAGTCGGGAAACCGGATCAGGCCGATGCCGCCGATGATCAGCAGCGCCGAGCCCGCAAGCAACAGGATCCAGCTCAGTGTATCCAGTAGCACGGCCATCAGCCCGAATCCTTGCCGTTATTGCTGATGGGTGGCTCAGCGAGGCTGGTATCCTCGAACACGCGCAGGACGGCGATGATGCCTATGTAGTTCAGGAGTGCGTAGACGATCGCGATATCGACGAACTCGGGCCTTCCGGTTATGAAGCCGATGACCGCGATCATGAGCACGGTCTTGGTTCCGACCACGTTCACCGCCAGGATCCGGTCGTGGATCGTTGGTCCCAAAAAGGCGCGAGTGAGCGCCAACGCAAGGGTGACCAAGAGGGCGAAGGCTGTCGCCAGAAACATGGTCACAGCTGTTGCTCCAGCCGCGTGACGCGACGATCCATCTCGCCCTCGTCCAGTTCTCGTATCAGGTCCTCGTTCAGCGCGTAGTAGAGAATGTCATCGTCGCGCACGCGTATGGTCACCGTGCCTGGAGTCAGCGTGATCGAGTTGGCGAAGATCGAACGCCCGAGGTCGCTTTTCTGAGTGGATTTCACCGCAGTGATACGGGGGCTGAGGCTGTCCTGTCCGCGGATGATGCGGCTGGCTACCTGCAGATTCGCGCGAACGATCTGGCCGAGCAGCCAGGGCCAGTAGCGCAGCGAAGGGATCATGAGGCGCAGCGGATCGGTGTCCCGATCGATGATCTCCAGGCGAAATGCGATCCATACCGTCAGGATCACGGACGCAGCACCGAGCGGAAGAATGATCGGATGCGTCCACATGCCCGAGAGCAGCAGCCAGATGACGACGAGAATCAGCGTGAGGCTGAGGGCATACCTGAACACTCGAGGCTCCTTTGCCGACAATCGCTCGCGAGCGCTTGAAAAGCACTGCGCCCTTCCCGCGCAGATTAAATGAGTCTACCCATCCGAAACGATTGCCGGTAGATCTGTCGCCGCCGCCGCGGTGAGATGCCGCAGCCTGCAGCGGACTTGCCGGGGGTGTCGCGTCGGAACGTTCAGAATCCCCCACATGCGTTGCCACCCGGGGCGCCGACGCATCAGGAGACTACCAAGAACCTTGCCTTTGCGCACAATGTGCCGGTGTGCGGCCCGGAATGTGGGTCAGCCTGTCTCGGCCTCGGCGAGGTCGCAGCAGAGCACCAGGCTCTGGCCGCCGACATCGCGTGCGATGGAGAGAGTGAGGCAGTGGCAGCCGTCAGGCAGAGAAAAGTAGGGCCCGGTGCGTATGACCTGGCCCGGGTGCGCGGCGGCCGACCGGAAGTACGCGCGATGAGCCCATGAGGCCCCGATCGCATTCGCAAGCGGCCAGTAGCGCGGATCGGAATGAAGGCCGACGGGAGAGAGGTTGTCGGCGATCTGGGTCCCGCTGGCGTCGAGCAGGTAGCAACGCAGAACGCCGGCGGTATTCAATAAATGCTCGCATGCGCTTTCGAAGGTGCGGCCGCGGGCTATGGCCTCCAGAGCGTCCTCGAGCGCAGTGCGGGGCTCCGTAGTGGCCTCGCGCCGTGCATATTCCAGCGGGGTCTCTCCGGCAAGCCGCGCATGCGTGCCTTCGAACAGGTCCGCCTCGGTGTGAAGCGCGATCTCGAGGTCGCTTTTGTCGTCGATACCGTGCAGCGCGACCATGACACCGCTCTCGTGCAGCACCTTGCAAAGTGCCGACAGGGCCCGGCCGTGGTTGCGCTTCGCAGATGCCTGCACTGCCCGCAGCGGAATGTTCACCAGGTCCGGTCGAATCTGCCATACCGCAGCGATATCGGCGTGGTGCCGGCCGAAGTCAGAGATGGCGACAAGGAAGCCGAGAGCCTGATGGTAGCGAGTGAAATCTTCGATCTGGGCCACGCTGGAGGCATCCACCGGAACCTCCAGGACGATGTCTTTAGGCGCGTAGAGGGTGGAGGAAAAAAGGTCCTGCGGCAGTGGTGGCCAGAGACTGCTCTGAGCGACCGCGACGGGCTGGACAGAGAGCATCAGCCAGCCAGGTTCCGCCACCTGAATACGGTAGTTGCTCATGTGCAGTGCGGGCGCCAGCGCGGCGGAACGTCCGAGCGCATCGCGGCGCTCCAGCTCTGCACGCGCCTCGATGGCTTTGCCGTCGGTACTGACCACCCGGATGCTGGCGCGGTGTCCCACCGGACGGTCGTGGGCGCGACTGTAAACGGGGTTGAAAGCGCTCGTCAGAGTCAGGCCTGCAACTTCGATGGTCTTGCCGCCATCTCCATCCCGAATGCGTAGATGTCCGTGGCGCAGTTCCTGATCCCAGAGTGCGAGAGTCTGCTCAGTGGACATGGCGGGAGTCGTGCCCGGAAGGTCGAAAGCGTGGCGCAGTGTAGTCGCAACCCTCGCCGAAGGCTACGCGATCGCGACGGCGCCGAGCACTTGCCCGCGTCCTCCTGCCTGCGCAGAATCGGGTCTCTGCACTGCAATCGGTTTCCCTATGCCTTCCTCACTGCTGGCACTTCTCGATGCGTCGGCGCAGCGCCCCCTGGCTCCGGTGCCTCTCGAGCGGCCCGTTGCAGTCGACGCAGTGCCGACGCCCGCGCTGCTGGTCGACCGTCCAGCCATGGAGCGCAACCTGGCGCGTATGGTGGAACATCTCGCGCGCACCGGAACCGGGTTGCGACCGCATGCGAAAATGCACAAGGCTCCGGTAGTCGCTCGCCGGCAGCTCGAGCTGGGAGCCATCGGTATTTGCTGTGCCAAGGTCTCCGAGGCAGAGGTGATGCGTGCCGCCGGGATCGAGCGCATCCTGATCACGTCACCGGTCGCGAGTGCGGACAAGATGGCACGGGTGGCTGCTCTGGCGGCGCGCAGTGAGGACGTGCGCATCGTCGTGGACGACGCTGGAGCTGTTCGCGGTCTGGCGGATGCTGCGGAGCACGCTGGCACAAGGCTCAAGGTGCTGGTGGATCTCGATCCCCGTATGGGACGTACCGGCATCGCACTCGGGCAGCCTGCCCTGGAGCTGGTGCGCGTTATCGCCGATTTACCGGCACTGGAGTTTTCGGGCCTGCAGCAGTATGCAGGGCACATCATGCACCTGCCCGACGCAGCGGAGCGACGTCGCCGTGCCCGAGACATTGCAGCTGCAGGGCTCGAGACGCGCGATCTGATCATCGCGGACGGTCATCCGGTTGAGGTGTTCACCGGTGGCGGTACGGGTACTTTCGACATGGACTGCGAGGAGCCTGGCATCACCGACATCCAGGCTGGATCCTATGTCTTCATGGACGAGGAATACGGCGCCATTGCCCAGGGCAATCGCTCCCGCTTCGAGTTCTTCGAGCCGGCGTTGTTCGTCCTGGTCACGGCCATCAGCAGGCCACGAGCGGGTACGATCACTGTGGACGGAGGTTACAAGAGTTTCGCCAGCGACACCGTCGCGCCGGTCGCCTGCGACCTGCCTGGCCTGCGCTACCACTTTGCCGGCGACGAGCACGGCGTGCTGCAATTTCTCGAGGGAGCGCCGGAAGTCGCGCTCGGGGACAGGATTCGTATGGTGACGCCGCACTGCGACCCGACGATCAATCTTCATGACTGGATGCTGCCGGTGGAGGCTGACGGAATGGTGCATGAACTGTGGCCGATTTCGGCGCGGGGGTGCAGCTGGTGAGCTGGCAGAACTGGTCAGGCGCCGTGCAGTGCCCACGCTCGCCGCTCGAGCGACCGCGGAACGTGGACGAACTCGAACGGCTGATCCGTGAGCACGGCGCGAAGGGCTGCCTGCGTGCTGTCGGCAGCGGCCACTCCTTCGTACCCTTCTGGAATGATGGTGACACCCTGCTGGACCTGTCAGCGTTCAGCGGGCTGGCGGGCGTCGAGGACGGCGTGGCCCGATTCGGAGCCGGTACGCCGCTGCACACCATCGGACCGTCGCTGGCCCAGGAGGGATTCGCCCTCCTGAACATGGGCGACATCGATCGTCAGACCCTGGCGGGAGCCGTGGCTACCGGTACTCACGGCACCGGCAGGGGGCTCGGGAGCCTCTCGGCTGCGGTCTCCGGCATCGAACTCGTCGATGGCCGTGGGGAAGTGCGGACGCTGGCCGCGGCGGAACTGGACGCGGGTCGGGTCGCGCTCGGACTGCTCGGGGTGATGACGGCTATCGACATGCGGGTCATTCCCGCCTACGGGCTGCACGAGCGCAACATGAAAGAGGAGGTCGAAGCCTGCCTTGAACGCTTCGAGGCCCGGATCGCCGAGCACCGCCATCACGAATTCTGGTGGGTTCCGCGTCTCGACGTGTGCATCGCGAAGACCCTCGATCTGATAGCAACCCCCGAGACTGCGCAGCTCGATGAACTCCCATTCGGCGAGGAGGGCGAGCGCTGGGGTGCGTCCTGGCAGGTCTTTCCCTCCGTGCGCGACCTGAAATTCAACGAGATGGAGTATGCGGTTCCGGCAGCGTCGGCGATGGACTGTTTTCGCGCGCTTCGCGCACGCATGCTCGACCGCTTCCCGAAGCTGTTTTGGCCCGTGGAGTACCGTATTGTGGATGGCGACGACGGCTGGCTGTCACCGACCGGAGGGTGTGAAGTGGCCACGCTTTCGATCCATCTCGCTGCGGACGAGGATCCAACGGAGCTGTTCGCAGCGGTCGAACCCATCCTTCGCGATTACGGTGGTCGGCCACACTGGGGCAAGCGCCACACGCTCGGGCGCTCCGAGCTCGAGGCACTGTATCCGCGCCTGTCGGACTTCGTGGCCCTGCGCCGGCAGTGGGATCCTGAAGATCGTTTCCTCACGCCCTACCTGGCCGCCCTGTTCCGGTGATCGTCGTTCGTGAATCGGGCGCCGATGCAGGCTAGGATGGCGCGTTCTAAACCTGACATGGAGTAAAGGGTCTTGCTCGAGCTGGTGAAGGCCGGCGGCTGGCTGATGGTTCCAATAATCATCTGCTCGGTCCTCGCCGCCGCAATCTGCATCGAACGTCTCTGGGCTCTGAAGCCATCGCGGATCGCGCCGCGGCACACGCTGGCCATGGTCTGGGGCTGGCTGAAAAAGGACGAGTTCGATTCCAAGCGCATGAAGGAGTTGCGCCAGGGCTCTCCCCTCGGCGAGATTCTGGCAGCCGTGCTGGTCAACCACAGGCGCGGCCGCGATGCCATGAAGGCCAGCGTGGAGGAGACCGCAGGGCAGGTTCTGCACGAAATGGAGCGCTATCTGACTGCGCTCGGTACGGTCGCGGCCATCTCGCCCTTGCTCGGTCTGCTCGGTACGGTAATCGGCATGATCGAAGTGTTCAACGTTATCCGCATCGAGGGCACCGGCGACCCGAACCTGCTTGCCGGTGGCATCTCCGAGGCCCTCATCACCACCGCGACCGGGATCAGCGTCGCCATTCCTGCGCTCATCTTCCACCGCTTCCTGACCCGCCGCGTGGACGACCTGGTGCTCACCATGGAGCAGGAAGCGAACAAGCTCGTGGAGCTCCTGAACGCGGATGACGATCATCAGGTCGTGCCGTGAAATTCCGCCGCCGTCGTTCGCCGGACGTCGGGGTCGATATCACGCCCCTGATCGATGTGGTTTTTCTGCTGCTGATTTTCTTCATGGTCACCACGACCTTCGTCCGCGAGGGTGGTGTGACCCTGGAGCTCCCGGAGGCGGACACCGAGGTGATGGCGCGGCCGGCTGAGCCCCTGCAGATCATCGTCGGCGTCGATGGCAACTACCTCGTGAACGGGGAACCGCTGGCTGACCAGACCGTCGTTACGCTGATGGCGGCCATGCGCGCTGCCGCGCGCGAAGACGGTGAGACGCCGATACTCATCAGCGCAGATGCGCGAGCGCCCCATGCGGCGGTCGTCAGAGTGATGGATGCGGCGGGCCGGCTCGGTTTCGAGCGGGTGCGGATCGCGACTCAGCCAGCGGAGGAGGACGGCCCTTGACGGCCACGGTGCCGGTCACCGATCTGGCACTCTACGGCCGCTTACTCGGTTACGTCCGACCCCACTGGTTCTACTTCGGCTTGAGCCTGTTCGGCTTCGCCGTCTATGCCGCCTCCCACGTCGCCTTCGCCGCGCGCCGCTTTCGCCGCTTCTCTCATCGCATTCAGGACGCCATGAACGAGGTCATGAAGGGGCGCCCCACGCTGGTCATTGCCCGTCGCCTGTCGACGATCGAAGGTGCCGACCGCATTCTGGTGATGGAGCAGGGCTGCATCGTAGAGGACGGGCGTCACGCTGAACTGCTTGCTGCTCACGGTCCTTACGCTCGCTTGCAGCGGCGCGAGTTCGCCGAAGACACAGAGCCGGCCGACAGCACGCATGGCTGAACGCACGGAGGCGGGCTGGCACGGCTTCTGGTGTCGCGAGGGTGTCGGCGTCAGGGTCCTCAGTCCTCTGGGATGGCTATGGGCCAAGGTTGCCCACCGTCGCCATGACTGCCATCTGCGCGGGTACACGGGGGCCTTCCGTGCTCCCCTTCCGGTCATCGTAGTCGGTAATCTGAGCGTAGGCGGCAATGGCAAGACGCCCTTCGTCGCGGCCCTTGTGGATTGGTTGCGGGGACAGGGCTGGAAACCCGGCATCGTCTCCCGCGGATACGTTCGCGGACGGCTCCGCTCGCGCAATCCCCGAGTCGTGGATGCGCATGCGCATGCGGCAGAGGTCGGCGACGAGGCGGTGCTGCTCGTTCGCCGGACCGGCGCTCCGCTGGTGGTGGGTGCGAATCGTCCGGAAGCGGTGCGCTGTCTGCTCGAACAGGATGTCGACATCGTCGTCAGTGACGACGGCCTGCAGCGCTACGACCTTGCGCGCGATCTGGAAATCGTGATGGTCGACGGTCTGCGTGGCCTCGGGAACGGCCGCTGTCTGCCCGCCGGGCCTTTGCGGGAACCGCCCGAGCGCCTTGCAAGCGTCGATCTCATCGTCGCCACGGCGCCGCTCACGTCAGCCGTGGCGGCCCTGACGCCTTGGGCCATGCGCCTCGTTCCGATCGGATTGCTGCCGGGGTCGGTGTGCGAGCTGGCGAGCGAGATGGATGCCGACGGCCTGCTGCCGCTTACGCGACTGCCGGCGGGCCCGGTCCATGCGGTGGCAGGCATCGGCCATCCCGAGCGTTTCTTCCGTACGCTCGAGGAGCTTGGTCTCGAGGTGGTTCCGCATCCGTTTCCCGATCATCATGTGTTCACGCGAGCTGAGCTCGATTTGCCTGGAACCGCACCGATTCTGATGACCGAGAAGGATCTGCTGCGCTGCCGGGCGGTTTGGGCGGACTGGCCGCATGCGCTGCGCAGGCGTTGCATGGCGCTTTGTGTGAAGGCCGATGTGGACAACCGTGTCTTTGCAACCATTGGCGACAGATTGCCCTGGTGTCGCCCTGCTGGACGGAGTGAGGCGAGTTCATGACATTCCGGGTCGTAATCCCCGCACGCTGGGCCTCGTCGCGTTTGCCAGGCAAGCCCCTGGCGATGATCGGCGACATGACCATGGTCGAGCATGTCTACACGCGCGCGAAGCAAAGCCGGGCGGCGGCGGTCATCGTCGCCAGCGACGACGAGCGAGTGCTTGAGGCCGCGTCCGGATTCGGCGCCGAGGTCGAGCGTACTTCCCCGGAGCATCCATCCGGTACGGACCGCATCGCCGAAGTCTCGGAGCGCCGAGGCTGGCCTGACGACTGCGTCGTGGTCAACGTGCAGGGCGACGAACCGCTCATTCCGCCGCAGGTGGTGGATCAGGTGGCGGCTAATCTATTGGCGAATCCAGACGCAGGCATGGCCACGCTCGCTGAGCCCTTGACGGCACCCGGGCGGGTTTTCGACCCCAACGTGGTGAAGGTGGTGACCAGGGCGGACGGTTTCGCGCTCTACTTCTCGCGCGCACCGCTGCCTTGGGACCGGGACGGTTTCGCAGTGGGGATGCCAGGCACGCTCCCCGGTGACCACTGGCGTCGCCATCTCGGCATTTATGCCTACCGGGCCGGTCTCCTGCGCCGCTTCGTAACCTGGCCACCGTCGCCGCTGGAGCGCATCGAGATGCTGGAGCAACTGCGCATCCTGGATGCAGGGGTCGGTATTCACGTCGCTGACGCCTGCGTAGAGGTGCCTGCAGGCGTGGACACGCCTGACGACCTCGAGCGGGTGCGGGCGCTGCTCTGAGCAGTTACCTGGTTCGGTATCACCACCACGTTCGGCGCGAAGGTGATGCCGACCGGTGCGCTCAGCCGGCGCGGCGCCAGCCCTGCAGCGCCGCCGCGTGCTGGCGTACCTGATCCGGATTGCCGAGCAGTTGTCGATTCACGCCGATGCGCTTGAAGAAGTAGTGCAGGCCCATCTCATGCGTGAAGCCCATGCCACCGTGCACTTCGGTGGACGTTCGAGCTATGAACTGTCCGACTTCTCCCATGTGGGCCTTGGCGTGGCAGGCCATGAGCTCGAACTCGTCCGGATAGGCATCGGCTGCGTAGGCCGCGTACCACAGAAGACTGTGGCAGGGCTCGAGGTCTGCCGCCATCTCGGCGCAGAGGTGCTTTACGGCCTGGAATGATCCGATCACGCGCCCGAACTGCTTGCGCTCCAGGGCGTAGGCGACGGCGCGTTCGAGCATGCGTTCGCAGGCGCCGAGAGTGTCGAAGGCGAGGGCGGTACGGCCCGCTGCGAGCATGCGCGCCAATCGGCTCGGATCGGCGCCGTCCTCGAGCAAGACCGTAGCTTGCACCGCGTCGAGGGTCACTTCCGCGCAGCCGCGGGTTCCGTCGATAGTGGTGAGCGCCGAGCAGGACGAACCCTTGGCATCGCGCTCCACCAGCACCAGTCCCCCACCGACCGTGCCCAGAATCCAGCCGTCGGCGTCGATGCCGTCGATGACGAAGCGGGCGCTGCCAGACGCCTTTGTGCCGAGGAGTTCGATCCCGGTTCCAGACCGCCTGCCTGCGGCCTCGCCGATGCCGACCCCGACGCGCGCTTCTCCCGAAGCCAGGCGCGGCAACCAGGCTTCGGCGGCCTCGGTCTCTGCGAGCGCGAGAGGTGCGAGAATGGCGCTAGCGGTGAAAGGAACGGGTACTGCGTTGCGGCCCAGAGCCTGCTGCACGAGGCAGGCCTCCAGCAGGCCGAGTCCACTTCCGCCGGCCGTTTCCGGGGTCAGAATCCCTAGGGCGCCGAGCTCGGCCAGGCCCCGGAGCAGCGATGGCTTGGCGATTTCGCCGCCGTCGACGAGGCTCTTCAAAGCCTCCGCATCCACGTTCTGATCGGCAAAGCGGCGGATGGAATCCGTCAGCATGCTTTGTTCTTCAGACAGTCCGAATTCCATGGGCTCAGGCTCCCTTGGCTGCGGGTTTCGGTTCCCGGGGCATGCCCAGACCGCGCTCGCTGATGATGTTTTTCTGAATCTGGCTGGTGCCGCCGCCAATGATCAGCCCAAGACTGAACATGTGCGTGGTCTGCCAGAAGCCCTTGTCCCGCAGGTGAGGACTGTCTCCATAGAGCGTGCCGAGTTCGCCGAGTACATCGATGGCGAAGGCGGCGATCTCATGATTGAGAATCGTGCCGTTGAGTTTGACGATCAGTCGCGCGACGCCCGGATCCTCGCCTTTGAGGCCGCAGGTCAAAAGCCGCAAGCCGTGCAGCTTCATGGCCTCGGCTCGCGCCTGCAGGCGCAGCAGGCGGTCCTGAAGCAGCGGGTGCTCGATCAGGCGGACACCTTCGACGGTTTCCTCTTCCATGATCTTGACTACCCGGGCCAGCATGGCGTTCGCCTGGCCCGGATCGCCGAGCATGCCCCTTTCGTGCTTCAGCGTAGTGTTCGCGACCTGCCAGCCTTCGCCCCGTTCGCCGACGATCTGATCTCTCGGCAGACGCACGTCGGTGAAGAACACCTCGTTGAACTCGGCTCGCCCAGTCATGGTCTTCAACGGACGCACCTCGATCCCGGGCGTGTCCATGGGCAGGATCAGATAGCTTATGCCCTTGTGTTTGGGTGCGTCCGGTTCGGTGCGGACGAGCACGAACATCATGTCGGCAAAGTGCGCGGACGACGTCCAGATCTTCTGGCCGCTGATCACGAAATCGTCCCCGTCCTCGGTGGCTCGGGTCTGAAGATTGGCGAGATCGCTTCCCGCACCCGGCTCAGAATAGCCCTGACACCAGACGATCTCGCCGCGGATCGTCGGCCGGATCCAGCGCTCTTTCTGCTCCGGCGTGCCGCACTCGAGCAGGGTCGGAACGAACATCGAGATGCCCTGGTTTGCGAGGCCGGTCGGGGCGCCCACCCTGTGGAACTCCTCGGCCGCGATGAAGCTCTCCAGGATGTCCGCCTCGCCGCCGTGGCCACCGTAGGCCTTGGGAATGGTGCGGCAGACATAGCCTTGCTCGATGAGCATTGCCTGCCACTGCCGGCCGGCCTCGCTTGGCCGCCCGTCCCGATCGGACATGGGCTGCTGCCAGAGCTCGCGTTGATCCTCGAGAAACTGGCGAACGTTCGCGCGGTAATGTTCGTAATGTTCGGACAGGCTGAGATCCATCACGTCTCCCCGGTGGCTGGCAATGCAACTGAATTATGTCAGAACGAACCGGCAGCGTGCCCTGCCGCCCCCAGTTGGGCATGGCAGCCGGGCGCCGGTATGATCAAGCGAAGTTTGGGAGGAACACATGGCTGCAGCCAGCCGCTTCGTAGTCGTCACCAAGCGCGACTGTCCCACCTGCCAGCTCGTTGCGCCCGCACTCGCCGCGCTCGGGGCCAGCGCGCCACTCGAGGTGCTGAACCAGGACGGTCCGGGCTTTCCCGAGGCCATCGCGGACAAGGTCGTCGACGACAGCGAACTGGACCGCTCCTATGCGCTGGATATCGAGATCGTACCGACCCTGATCCGCTACGACGGTGAGGTGGAAGCCGGACGCACCGAGGGTTGGGACCGAGGCGCCTGGCAAGCGCTGACCGGGCTTACGGATCTCGGTACGGAGCTGCCGGAGTTCCGGCCGGGTTGTGGTTCCCTAACCCAGGATCCCCTCATCGCTCCACGCCTTGCGGCGCGCCATGGTGGCGGCGGTCTCGGCGCGAGGCGCATCAGCCTCGGCCCGCTGGAGGACGCCATCGAAGCCTGCTTCGAGCGAGGCTGGAGTGATGGACTGCCGGTGGTGCCGCCGACCCCGGAGCGGGTGCTGGCCATGCTCGCAGGCACGAGCCGCGAGCCCGGTGAAGTGATCGGGGAAGTGCCACCGGACCTCGTGCCGGTCAGCATCGAAAAGATCGCCATCAACGCCGTGATGGCCGGCTGCCGGCCGGAGTATCTGCCGGTGGTGATCGCCGCCGTGGAGGCGGCCCTCGACCATCCCTTCTGCATGCACGGCCTGCTCGCGACCACCTACTTCTCAGGTCCCATGGTCGTGGTCAGCGGCCCTCTCGCGCGCCGGATCGGCATGAACGGCGGCGGCAATGCGCTCGGTCAGGGCAATCGCGCCAACGCCACCATCGGCCGGGCGCTGCAGCTCGTCATCCGCAACGTGGGCGGTGGTCGGCCCGGGGGTGTCGACCGGGCCACGCTGGGGAATCCCGGCAAGTACACGTTCTGCTTTGCAGAGGACGACGATCCGAAGTGGACGTCGCTTTCGGAAGACAAGGGCTTTGCCCGCGACGCGACCACGGTCACGCTCTTTGCTGCTGACGGAGTGCAGGGGATCGTCGATCAGAAGGCGCGGGAGCCAGAGTCGCTGTGTCGCTCCTTCGCGGCTGGCCTGCGCGTCGTTTCGCATCCGAAAATGGTGCAGGCCGCGGATGCGTTCCTCGTGGTCACGCCAGAGCACGCGCGTGTATTCCACGATGCCGGGTGGAGCAAGCAGCAGGTCACCGATCGCCTGAACGAGCTGCTCACCATCGACAGCGACGAGTTGATTCAGGGCGTCGGCGGCATGGCCGAAGGGCTGCCTGCGAAGCTGGCAGGGCGCACGTTTCGGAAGTTCAGAGAGGGCGGTCTCACCCTGGTGCGCGCCGGCGGACAGGCCGGCATGTTCTCGGCCATCATCGGTGGCTGGGGCGCCAGCGGTGAGGTCGGCAGTTCTCCCGTAACCAGAGAGGTACGAGCATGAGCGAATCAATCCTGCTTGACCCGGGATCCGAGCGGGATCCCGTGCAACGTTCCCCGCGAGCCTTACCCGCAGACCTCACCGGCAGGAAGGTGGGTCTGCTGGATATTTCCAAGCCGCGCGGCGACGTTTTCCTGGACGAGGTCCAGAGTCTGCTCGAAGCGGAAGGGGCCGAGGTGGTGCGTTTCCGGAAGCCGACCTTCACGCGTCCGGCACCGACAGAGCTGCGTCAGGACATCGCCGGTCAGGTCGACGTCGTCCTGGAAGCCCTGGCCGACTGAGGGTCCTGTACGTCGTGCAGTTTGCATGACATCAGTGACCTTGACGGTCGCGGTATTCCCGGTGGTTTTATCGCCTCGGACGAGTTTCGCGAAGCGGCGCGCGCCCAGGGTGACGCGCTCGGTTTCCACGCGCGCGCGCTCTACGTCGCCCATCCGATCCAGGACCGCACTGACGACGAAATGAAGGCGCTGGCGCGGGAGGCATTCCCCGGCATCCTGGAGCTGTTGCGGGATCCTCCGGGAGGCAGCGAAAGAAGCTGACGGGCTGCCCAGACCAGAGGTCAACGCGGCCCGTCAGTATTGTTACCTCGGCTGCATGCGAATACCGCCGTCGAGGCGGATCGTTTCACCGTTCAGATACGGGTTCTGCATGATCTGCAGAGCCAGCAGGGCGAACTCAGGTGCATTGCCGAGGCGCTTTGGAAACTGGACCATCTCGATCAGCGGCATACGGACCTGATCCGGAGCGCCCATCATCATCGGCGTCTCGAATATGCCTGGCGCGATAGTGCACACGCGGATGCCGTTGCGGCTGAGATCGCGCGCGATCGGCAGCGTCATACCGGCGACGCCGGCCTTCGAGGCAGAGTAGGCGGCCTGGCCGATCTGCCCATCGAAGGCGGCAACCGATGCGGTGTTGATGATCACGCCACGCTCACCGTCTTCGTTGACGGGTTCATTTTTCGCCATGGCCGCCGCGCACAGGCGTAACGTATTGAAGGTGCCAATCAGATTCACGTTCAACACGAATTTGAAGGTGTCCAGCGGCATGGGGCCGTCTTTGCCCAGCGTCCGCGCCGCAGCGCCGATGCCGGCGCAGTTGACGTTGGCGTGCACGGCACCGAATTTCTCGACGGTCTCGTTCACGGCCTTCTCCACCGATGCCGCGTCGGCCACATCCACCTTCCAGGCCGCAGCGCTGGCGCCGAGCTCCTTGGCCGTCGCATTGGCGAGGTCCTCGTTCAGATCGAAGACCGCGACTTTGCCGCCGGCTGCGATAACCTGCTCCGCAGTGGCCTTCCCAAGTCCGGATGCGCCGCCAGTGATGACGGCGACTTTGTCCTTCAGATCCATGGTTTGCTCTCCTGGTGCATTAGGCCGCGTAGTATACGGGCCTTGCCGGCAGCATGTTGAGGAGTGCGCCTTGAGGTCGGCCTCCGCGATCGCCACCGATGATCCACCGGTCTGGATCCAGGAGCGTTTTCTTGCCCCGGAAGCGGCCGCTCGCTGGTTCCGCTGGACTCTGCGTGCGCTGCCGTGGCGGCAGGACCGGGTACGCATGTTTGGGCGTGAGCATGTCTGCCGGCGGCAGACGGCGTTCCTGGCTGAGGGGGGAGCGCGCTACGGTTACAGTGGTGTCGTCCATCAGGGTACCGGGCTCGGCCTGCGGCTCGATACGCTGCTCATGGCGGTAAATACAGTACTCGGGACCACGTTCGACAGCGTTCTCGCGACGCGCTATCGCAACGGCGACGATCGTCTCGGCTGGCACGCCGACGACGAACCGGAGCTCGGGCCGGATCCGGCATTGGCGGTGCTGAGCCTCGGTGCTCCCCGTACGCTCGCGTTCCGTACCCGCGAGAGCGGAGCGAAGCGCGTCCGCAAGCGCTACACGCTGATTTCGGGGACACTGCTGTTTATGGCGCCCGGCACGCAGCGGCGCTGGCAGCACTGTGTTCCACAGCAGCGTGGTGCCGGGGAGCGCGTCAGTCTGGGCTTCCGGCGGTTGCGTTGGTCATGATGGATGCGCCGCGGTGGTGTGAGGAGTTCGACCTCGTCGAGGGCAATACGCTGCGACTGCCGAGTCGCGCCCGTTGGCTGGTGCATGCCGCGACGGCGCAGCAGGTCGTGGCCGTGGTCGACGAGTCGCGTGCACGCAACCTCGAGTTGTGGGTACTGGGGGAGGGCTCCAACGTCGTGCTGCCGCCGCGCCTGGAGACCGTCGTCCTGCATTCGATCGATGAACGCATCGAGGCTGATGCTGGGCGTCATGACTGCGTTGACGTACGTGTAGGCGCCGGGGTGCATTGGGACCGTCTGGTTCACTGGGCCGCAGAGCGTGGGCTCTGGGGCATCGAGAATCTGGCCTACATTCCAGGATCCGCTGGAGCGGCGCCGGTGCAGAACATCGGCGCCTATGGTCAGGAGCTGGCGGGCACGTGCCTGCGGGTGGAGGCCGTGGAGCGTTCCAGTGGACGTATTCAGACGCTGGAGCGCGACGAGTGTGGCTTCGGCTACCGGGACTCACGCTTCCGGCGTGAACCCACCGGTTGGGTGATCACGGCGCTCGAGTTGCGGCTGAGTCGGGCGGGGTGCCCGGTCCTGGACTACCCGGGCATTGCGGCAACGCTCGCGGAGCTGAATCTCGTAGGGGATGTGCCCATGGACATGGTGCGCGCCATCACCATGCTGCGCCGGCGCAAGCTCCCCGACCCCCAGAGCCTCCCCAACGCCGGCAGCTTCTTCAAGAACCCAGTCGTCAGTGAAGCAGAGTTCCGGCGCCTGCACGCAGACCACCCTGAGCTTCCCGGCACTGTCGTGCCCGAGGGCGTCAAGCTGTCGGCGGCGTGGATGATCGATCGCTGCGGCTGGCGCGGTTTGCGTCGCGGCGGTGTCGGTGTCGCCCCGAGCCATGCGCTGGTCCTGGTCCACTATGGTGGCGCCGACGGCTCTGAACTGTTGGCCCTCGCGGACGATATCCGCACGTCCGTCAGGCAACGCTTTGGTGTGGAGCTCGAGCAGGAGCCACTCGTTCCGCAGTCCCGCTGAAACCCTCCGACACCACCCCGAAGGATTGAGCTCTCCGCCTCGGCGTAGCCGCCGCAATCCGGTTGATTTTCCAGACTCATGAAAGGTTTCAGTGGGAGCGGACGTCGCGATCGGTGCGCCGCCCTGCGGGCGCCACACCTTCCCACTAAAGGGCGCTCGATACCCTGGGTCGCATGAACGTAGGCGCGCTTTGTGGGAAGGCGTGCCCGCTCCCGCGGGCACGCCGATCGGCACGAGGCCGAAGGATCAGGAAGGCGGCAGCGTCAGTTGGATCCGCTTGCGGATGACATCGAATCGCCGCCTTCGCCGTCCGGGTTCGGCGGCTCGGGCTCCCGTGCTGCAGGCGCTGATCGCCGCAGCCGCGGGTCGTTGGCTGCCCGCGGCGCCTCCGCCGGCGGGCGCGCCTGTACCGGGATGGGGTCGGCCGTGACGGCAGGCTTGGCGGCTCTCGCCGGCGGACGATCTTCGATCACCACTTTCGGCGGCTCGCGCCGGGAACGATTGCGAGGATCGTTGGCCGCGCGCGTCGAATCGGGGCCGGCCGATGCCGGCTCAGCCTTCAATGTCTCCGAGACGGTTTCGTCCATCGTATCTGCGCTCTTGGCAACCGGAGCTTCGGCTGCCTCGGCGGCCGCGGTCGCCGGTTCAGGTTCCGTACCCGTCCCGACATCCTCACTAACCGCTTGCTGCACAGTGGTGTCGGCAGGCTCGACTGCTGCTGCCTGCGTCGGACCCTGCGGAGACTTCCCAACTTCCCTGCCGAGCTCGGTACCGGACCCGCTCTCCGCTCTGGCCGCCTGATCGGGCGCTTCCGCACGCGATTGGCCGGGCGGCACCTCCGCTACCGGAACCTCCGCCACCGGAACCTCCGCCACCGGAACCTCCGCCACCGGAACCTCCGCCACCGGCACCTCCGC
>SLQW01000105.1 GCA_007131295.1 Pseudomonadales bacterium
AGGGTGCGGCGGCGGCATCGTTCGCAGGTGGGACCGATGAGGCGGATCCGCCGCCGGTGGAACGCTCGACAACCGCCGATCAAGATCCGGGCAGATCCCACTCGAACGAGCCCTATCCGATAGGACGCGACCCGATCGAACGCGACCCGGTCGAACGCGACCCGGTCGAGCGCGACCCGGTCGAGCGCGACCCGGTCGATCAGGCTGGACTGCCAGCACAGATCGGCGATGCCGACCAAACCGATACGCACGTTGCCGTTGCATCGACCGGACCGGAGGTCACCCAAACCGTTGCCGATGCCGATGCCGATGCCGATGCCCGAGTGGAAACGGTGTGGACGCCGTTCTATAGCCAGCTGTCGGCGGATGGTTTCGCGCGACGCATGACCGGGTTCACGGCGCACCCCTTCTCCGTGCGCAGGGAAGGCGCCGGTCGTTACCAGGTGGTGTTCGCCTATACCGACGAGGATGAACGCGCGCGAGTACTGTCCGCACTGGCCACTGCCACCGGTTCGGAGGCGCCATGAAGCAGATGCGTGCACTAGCCCTCGGCCTGCTCCTAGGTGCCAACGGCGCCACTGCGGCGCAGACCTATCCGTTCCAGGCGTGTTTCGAGACCGCCGCCAACATGCACGACGTGCCCCTGGATCTGCTCCTTGCCGTCGCCGCCACCGAGAGCAGCTGGGACCCGGACGCCCGCTCCCACGCCAACGCCCACGGGATCATGCAGATCCAGTGGCCCGGGACCGCCCGCCATCTCGGCGTCCGCCGCCTCGCGGAGCTCTACAACCCATGCCTGAACATCGAACTCGGGGCCCGCTATCTGCGCGAGCTGCTCGACAGGAACGAGCAGGACACGACCCGGGCTCTGGCCGCGTACAACTATGGTCCCACCCGCATCGCCGCGAGTCCGGAACTGCCTGCAGGGGCCCTGCGATATGTGGCCACGGTGAAGGCGCACCGGCAACGGATCCGTGCCGGCAGCCGTGTCGAGTTGAGAGCTGCTCAACAGGCAGCCAGTCAAATGCGCTTCGATCAGGGATTTCGGGCCGAACGCTATGCGGCGACCATGAACGCCCGCGTCCGCGGCGCCGAGTTCGTGGTGACCCGGCTGCCTTCGGGCCAGCACGCGGTGGAGATGCGGGTCGGCGAGGCGGGCCTCAGCGCAACGGACGTGGCGACCCTCGATGTGTTGGGCTGGCCGGAGACGGATAGATGATCAAGCACCTGATCCCTGCACTGCTGATGCTGTCCGCTCTCGTCGCGGCCGCCGGCGAACTGGTCGTGCAGAGTCGCGTCGTGGACGTGGAACCGCTGCTGCAGCGGGAGAGAATCGCACGCGAAACCGGAGACTGCGATCCGATACGCCCTGCGGGCGATGACCTGGCCGCGCTCCTGACCTGGGATCTGCGCGCTAACTGCCGGGTGAGCTACGAGACGCGCGAGACGGTCACCGGCTACCGTGTCGTACACGTGGTCGACGGTCGCCGGCTGGTGCAGATCGTCGACCAACACCCTGGCGACACCTTGCCGGTACGCCTCACGCTGCACTGACCGTAGCCATTGACCCTCGCGATTTCCCGTGGGAAGGAGTGCCCGCATCCGCGGGCGCTCTGATCGGGGACTACCGCCAAGTTCAGGCATGACACTGATCGTTGCGCCGCGCCTGTGGCGCGACACAACTTCCCACGTTGGCTTCTCTTGCACCCTGACGATTGCGCCTGATTCGAGCGTGTCAGCGATCGTGAAGCCCGCTTGGGGTCAGCTGCGATCGAAGTCTGCGGCGCTGTGGCGCTCCGGCATGCGCGTCTCTTCCGCGCCCCAGATCTTGTTGACGCGACGACCGCGTGCAACCGCGGGCCGGGCCTCGATCTCTTTCGCCCAGCGCACCACGTTAGTGTAGCTCTCCACGTCGAGGAACTTCGCCGCGCCGTAGATGTTGTGCAGCACCAGCGCGCCATACCAGCCATAGTTCGCCATGTCGGCGATGGTGTAGTCATCGCCGATCAGGAACCGGCGTTCTGCCAGGTTGCGCTCGAGGACGTCGAGCTGCCGCTTCACCTCCATCGTGTAGCGATCGATGCAGTACTGGATTTTCATCGGCGCATAGGCGTAGAAGTGGCCGAAGCCACCGCCAAGGTAGGGTGCGCTGCCCATCTGCCAGAACAGCCAGGACAGACACTCCGCCCGCGCCGCACCTGCCGTCGGCAGGAAGGCACCGAACTTCTCGGCGAGATAGACGAGGATCGCGCCGGACTCGAACACGCGGGTCGGCGGGTTCGTGCTGCGATCGAGCAGCGCCGGAATCTTCGAGTTCGGATTGACCGCAATGAAGCCGCTGCCGAACTGTTCTCCGTCGCCGATGTTGATCAGCCAAGCATCGTACTCTGCGTCCGCGATGCCCCGCTCCAGCAGTTCTTCGAGCAGCACCGTTACCTTTACCCCGTTGGGTGTGCCCAGCGAGTAGAGCTGCAACGGGTGCTCACCCACCGGCAATTCTTTTTCGTGCGTGGGGCCGGCGATCGGCCGATTGATGTTGGCAAAGCGTCCGCCGCTACCCTTCTCCCAGGTCCAGACTTCCGGTGGCTCGTAGTCGGCCGGGAAGTTGGGTTCAGCCTGCTCGGTATCGTTCACGTCGTTCAAGCTCCCGCGCTGCGCATCAGGCGTGGCTATGCCACGGACTCGCGGACGTTGTCGAGAAACGCCGCGCGCGTCAACTGTGCGGTGGGAAGTACGGCGCCATGCTTGGTGGCCAGGGCGCAGCTACCGCACCCTGGCACCGCCGGATCGGCTACCATGCGACCGCATCCGGGCCCGCAAGGAAATCAGCATTGATCGTCGATCCCGTCGTCTACTTCTTCGGCTTCGGTCTCATCGCCGGACTTCTGCGCGCTGATCTGCGCCTGCCTGGGCCGATTTACGATGCACTGTCGTTCCTGCTGCTGCTGAGCATCGGCCTCAAGGGAGGCGTCGAACTCGCGCGCCACGGCAGCATCGACCTGCTGCTCCAGAGCGTTTCGGTGATCGCCATGGGCGTCGCGCTGCCGCTGCTGGCCTTTCCGCTACTGCTGCGCCTCGGCCGCTTGCGCCGTGAGGATGCGGCGAGTATCGCCGCGCACTACGGCTCGGTGAGCGTTGGCACGTTCGCCGTTGCCTTGAGCTGGCTGGCAAGCCGCGACATCCCTCATGAGGCCTATCTGGCGCTGTTCGTGGTGCTGCTGGAAGTGCCCGCGATCGTGGTCGGCATCCTGCTGGCCCGCGGCCATCGCACCGGACTCGACTGGCGCGAACTCGGTCGGGAGCTGTTCCTCGGCCGCAGCGTGCTCCTGCTCGCCGGCGGCCTTGTGATCGGTGCCGCTGCCGGCGCCGAGGCGCTGGCACCGCTGGAACCGGTGTTCGTGGATGCGTTCAAGGGCGTACTGGCGCTTTTCCTGCTGGAAATGGGACTGATCGCCGCCGCCCGGCTCGGACCACTGCGCCAGCATGGCCTGTTCCTGGTCGCGTTCGCGGTGTTCTGGCCGTTGTTCGCCGGAGCCATCGGTACCCTGCTCGGCCTTGGCCTCGGACTGAGCCCTGGCGGCGCCGCGATCCTCGGAGTGCTCGCCGCCAGCGCCTCCTACATCGCGGCCCCCGCCGCCATGCGTATCGCCGTACCGGCAGCGAACCCTTCGCTGTCGCTGGCAGCTTCACTGGGGATCACGTTCCCATTCAACATGCTGTTCGGCATCCCCGCTTTCGTTGCGCTAGCCCACTTCCTCGGAGGCGCCTCGCCATGACCACGACCCATCCACGCTGCCTGCTCACCATCGTCTGCGAGGCGTTGATAGCTGGGCGCATCGAGGCGGATCTGGCGCGGCTCGGTGCGCCGGGCTGGACCGGGACCGCAGTCCAAGGACGTGGTGACCACGGACGCCGGGAAGCGCACTGGGAGAACGACGGCAACGTCCGCATCGAAGTGGTCTGCAGCCGCGAACTCGCGGAACGCATCGCCGATCACCTGCACGCGCGCTACTACGCCGACTACGCCATGGTCTGCTGGTTGAGCGCGGTCGAGGTACTGCGCCCTGAGAAGTTCTGACATGCGTCGCAGGTCGTTTTGAGCACTGGCCGGGAGCTCACTCGCGCCTGGCTGCAGATCCACTTCTGCGTCGTGCTCTGGGGCTTCACCGCCATCCTCGGCAAGTTGATCACCCTGCAGGCGCTGCCGCTGGTGCTGTGGCGGATGGGCCTGGTGGCCCTTGCGCTGTTTCTATGGCCGCGGGTCTGGCGTTCGCTCGGCGAGCTGCCACACCGCCTGATCGGTGCCTATATCGGGATCGGCTGCATTGTCGCCTTGCACTGGTTGACGTTCTACGGCGCGATCAAGCTCGCGAACGCCTCCGTCGCCGCAACCTGCATCGCTACCGTGCCGATCTTTCTAGCCCTGATCGAACCCGTACTTACCGGACGGCCGTTTCGCTGGCGGGAACTGCTGCTCGGCCTGCTGGCGGTCCCGGGCATCGCGCTGCTGGTAGGCGGCACCCCGGAACACATGAACGCAGGAATCATCGTCGGCATCGCCTCGGCGTTCTTCGCCGCGCTCTTCGCCGCGCTGAACAAGCGCCTGATCATGCGGGCGGGCGCCCTGAGTGTTACTGCCATCGAGATGGCTGCGGGAGCAGTGCTGATCGGCCTGCTGCTCGCCGTGCTGACAGCCAGCGGCAGCGGCGACGTTGCGGGCATGTTCGATGCCGAAGAGGCGCTCCTGCCCGGGACGGTGGATGCACTCTGGCTGCTGCTACTGGCCTTCGGCTGCACCCTGCTGCCGTTCGCACTGTCGCTCGTGGCGCTGCGACACCTTTCCGCCTACGCGTCCGCGCTGGCCGTTAACCTCGAGCCGGTGTACGCGATTCTGCTGGCCATCGTCATCCTGGCCGAGCAGGCGGAGCTGGACCCGACCTTCTATCTCGGCTCGGCACTCATCATCGGCGTCGTACTCGTCTATCCCTGGCTACAGAGGCGGTCGCGCTGAACCAGTCCGCCAGAGCTGACGACAGACCAGAGCGGGAGGCCGCGCCTCAGTTCACCCGGTAGCTACGGCCGAGACGCCCGACGCGCGATTCAACCCGGCCATCAGGGTACAGCCACAGACGCCTCCAGCCGGGTGTCGCATCATCAAGGGCGAAGCGCCCGGCGCCCGCAGGCGCAGCGTGGGTGACAGATCGCCGATGTCCCGCAAGGTTGCCCCGAGATCGCGGATCAGGTCGTCCGCAAGGCCGTAGATCCAAGCATGCACCGCCAGCGGCTGCTCCCGGTGCCAGGCGTGCTGGACGATGGTGGTCGAGGCGACGTTGTAGTGCACGAAGAATTCGCCCGGATCCATGCCGACGATCTCGTTGGCCGCCAGGTCCTTGATGACGGGCATGACGACTCTCGGCAGCGGGATGCGGGCGGGGACGTTACCAGGCCCAGGTCTGCAGAGGTCAGTCCGTTTCTTCGCGCGCTGGGCGCGTGCCGTTGGCGGCCCCGCGCAGGGCGGCGATCGCGGCGCGAATGTGCATGGCCCCGATCAGCTCGTTCGCGAGCAGCAGCCCTTGTGCGCCTTTGCGGGCGGCATCCGTATCGCTGTGGCGGGTAGCGAGGGTGGCGAGAAAGAGATCGACTTCGACCCCGGCCAGCCAAGTGGCGAGATCCTGATAGCGCTGCAGGTGGTCGAGATCGAATCCATCCTCGTCGCGATAGCCAGCATCACGCACGCGACCCCAGATGTGGACGATTTCGGCGTCACGCGAATCTATCGTGTCGTCTTCGGCTACGGCTACGATACCGCGGCGTACGAGAGCATCGAGCTCGGTGCGCGCAAGGCCGCTGGCAGCGAGGACTGCTGACAGAGACCGTCGCTCGGGTTCGTCGCCGAGCATGGTGGGCATCAGCGCGGCGATTTCCTCGCCGCGCCCCTCAGCCAGTGCCCGGACATCCGCATTGCGCATGAGATCGCGAATCGCTGCGAGCGGCAGGAACTGCTCTGCCTGCAGCCGCTTGATCGCACGGATGCGCAGCACGTGTTCGTCGCTGTAGTAAGCCACGTTGCGTCGTGGGCGCTCCGGTTCAGGCAGCATGCCTTCCCGTATGTAGTAGCGGATCGCTTCGCGGCTCACGCCGGTAGCCGCTTCGAGATCCTTCATCTTCAGACGCGCGCCCACGACGATCTCCTCAGTGCCGATGCAGGACCACGGGCAGGCGCGTGTAACCTTTGACGAAGTTCGAATTCGCCCGGGTGGGCTCGGACACCACCTCGACGGTGTGGAACCGCTTCAGGATCTCCTCCCAGGCGATCCGCAACTGCATCTCCGCCAGACGGTTGCCCATGCAGCGATGGATGCCGTAGCCGAAGGAGACATGACTGCGGGCATTGGGCCGATCGATGATCAGTCGGTCGGCATCGTCGAAGTGGGCTTCGTCACGATTGCCGGAGACGTACCACATGACGACCCGGTCACCCTTACGGATCTGCTTGCCGGCGAGCTCGGTGTCGCAGAGCGCCGTCCGGCGCATGTGCGCGAGCGGTGTCTGCCAGCGGATGATCTCCGCCACCATGTTCGGAATCACGGCGGGGTCGTCGCGCAGCTTCTGATACTGATCCGGCCACTTGTTGAGGGCATAGACGCCGCCGCTGATGGAGTTCCGGGTAGTGTCGTTGCCGCCGACGATGAGCAGCACCAGATTACCGAGGTACTCCATAGGCGACATGCTACGGAACGCGGCGCTGTGGGCCATCATGGAAACGAAGTCCTGGCCCGGCTCCTTCTCCCGCCGTTGCCAGAGCGCCGTGAAGTACTCCAGACACTCCAGCAGGTGCCCGCGACGCTCTTCCTCCGGCATCACCGATCCGCCGACCTGGGGACTGGAGGTGGCGCAGTCGGACCAGAACGGCAGCTTGTGGCGATCTTCGAACGGCACGTCGAACAGCGTGGCGAGCATGCGCGTGGTCAGCTCCACCGACACGGTGCTGACCCAGTCGAATTCTTCACCTACAGGCAGACTATCGAGGATGTCCGCGATCCGTTCCCGGATCAGAGGCTCCAGGTTCGCGAGCTGGCGCGGTGCCACCGCCGGCTGCACCGCCTTGCGCTGCTCGTCGTGACGCGGCGGATCCATGGCGATGAACATGGGAATGTGGAAGTCCTCGGCAGCGTCACCGATAACGATCACCGGCTCCGAGGAGTAAACCTGATGGTTGGTGTCTACGGCCTTGATGTCATCGAGGCGGGTGACCGACCAGAATGCGCCGAACGGGCTTTCGGCTCGGTAGTGCACGGGATCCTCGCGGCGCAGGCGCGCGAAGTACGGCTGCCAGGAGTCGCGCTCGAGCAGGCGAGGGTCGGAGACATCGATGTCCTCCAGCGCGCAGGTTTCGGGGTCCGGCAGCGGCGGCTGCGCGTCGTTCAGAACAGCTTCGGCCATGATCACTCTCCTCCCATACGTAGTGCGTACCAACACTACGCAATCCGGCCTGGCCGTGGCAAGCGCAGACGCACCGCAGGTGAAGCGCTAAGCTCAGGCAGTCCGGGACGACCGCGGAGACAGGGAACATGCCGAGATCGCTGCACTGCCGCAGAACTGACCCGCTGCGCGCCTGGCAGTGACCGCCCATACGGTCGAGCTGCTCGCCATCCCGGATCCGGCTGCGGGCCGGCTGCATCGCCTGCGCCCGCAGTTCGTCGACCCCCGCGTCGAACGCGGCTTTCAGGAGGCGAGCCTGGCGGAGACCCGCAACGGCATCCTGCTGCTGGCCTTTGCAGGGGCCGTGGCTGCCGTCGTCACCCTCTACGCCGGCTGGATTCACCTGCCTCGCGATCATGGCGCGTATCTGCTCGGTCAAAGCATTCGCGGCGCGCTGCTACTCGGTTCCTGCATCGGCGTGGTGCTGGCGCTGCACGCCCGGCGACCGGAAACGCTGCTCTGGACCGGAAGCGTGCTGCTGGCCGTCGGCTGCCTCACTCTGTCTCTGCGCCTGATCACGCCACCGCCCGCGGATGCAGGTCTGCTCGAAGCGCTGTTCCTCCTCAACCGGGACGGCACCACGCTTCTACTGGTTTTGGCGGTGGCGGTACTGACGCTGATCGTGGGCCACTTTCTTCTCAACGCACTGATTTTCGCGAGCGCGCTCGCAGGCTTCCTTGCCATCGTCAACACCTGGCCGAGCGGCGTCGACAACACCGCAAGCTTCAGCTATGCCTTCGCCACCGGCTTCGTGTTCGTCCTCGCACTCGGCCACGGTATCCAGCGCATTCGCCGCCATGTCTACGTGGCCCGTCTCCAGCTGCAGCAGGCCAACGCGCAGCTGCTCGAGTTCGCGACTCGCGATTACCTCACCAACTGCTTCAATCGCCGCCACTTCTACGCCGTGGCGGAAAAGGAGATGGAGCGGGCGCAACGCCATGGCTCGCCGCTCAGCGTCATAGTGATGGACCTCGACCACTTCAAGAGCGTCAACGACCGGCACGGTCACGCCTGCGGCGACACTGTTCTCAAACAGATGGTGAAGGTCGTCCAGAACGGCCTGCGGACCAACGACGTGCTGGCGCGGGTCGGTGGCGAGGAGTTCAGTCTGCTACTACCGGAGACCGACCTCGAGGAGGCCCGCGTGCTCGCGGAGCGCTTGCGCAGCACCATTTCCGCCACCACGTTCCGGCACAAGGGTTTCAAGCTCGGGATGTCCGCGAGCTTCGGGGTCGCCGAACGCCACGCCGATGACCAACACATCAACGTACTGCTCGAACGCGCCGACAAGGCTCTCTATGCGGCGAAAAACGGCGGTCGCAACCAGGTCCGCCTTGCATCCGAACCGCCGGGTGTCAGTCGCTCCAGCGTCTAGCTTCGCTTGCTGCGGTGAGAGAACGATAGAGCTCATCGAGGCGTCGTGCCGATGCCTCTGCGGACCAGTACGAGGCGTGGTCGCGCGCCGCCACGCCGAGCTGTGCGCGCATTCGACCGTCTGTCAGCAGCTCTGCGACGCGCGCGGCAAATGCATCGGCCTCGAAAGGCGCGATCAACGCGCCCGCTCCCTCCTCGAGCAGATCCCTCGTCCCCTGCGCTGCCACGGCAACGCATGGCACTCCCTGCGCCATGGCCTCCAGCAAGACGAGACCCTGGGTTTCGGTGAGCGAGGCGAAAACGAAAGCGTCCGCCGCCCGATATGCCTCCCGCAGCAACACGTTACGCGGCAGATAACCGGTCCAGTGCAAATGATCGTCCAGGCCGAGACGCGCGCCCAGCTGCTCCAGACTCATCCGCGCAGGCCCGTCGCCGACGATCGCGAGCTGCGCCTGCGGTACTCGAGGAAGCAGCGATCGCAGCATGTGGAGCAGCAAGTCGATGCTCTTCTCGTGAGCAACGCGGCCGACAAAGAGCAGCAGCGGGGTAGCGGCATCGAGCCCAAGCCGGGCCCGGAAGCGGCTCCCGTCGGCAGGCTCGAAGGCCTCGGGCTCAAGGCCGGTAGGCAGCGTGTGAACCGGACTCTGCACACCATAGTTCGCCAAGGTAGCGGCCATGGCCTGCGACGGCACCACGATGGCGTCGACCTGCTTGCACTCATACCGGCTGAAGCCCCTCGCCGCCGCCCGCAGCCACCTGCGCGGCAGCCAGGGCAGGTAGTGCTCGAAGTAGGCTTCGAAAAGGGTGTGGTAGCTCTCGAGGACGGGAATACCGAGTTCCCGACCCAATGCGACGCCGAAAAAATGGGCACGAAACGGCGTCTGCACGTGGATCAGGTCGTAGCCTGCGTCGACAAGCCGCGGCCGCAGCGCACGGAGCCTGCGCCCCGACATGAGCCGATCTTCCGGATCGAACCAGGGCGCCCAGCCGGGCACGCGATAGACGCCCGGCTCGGGATCAGGATCGTCGCCGCCCTTGCCATAGCCGGGAACGAGCAGATCGACCTCATGACCGAGCTGCTCGAGTTCGGCACGGAAGAGCGCAATCGACGTCGACACCCCGTTGATGCGCGGCAGATAGACGTCGCTCACCATCAGGATGCGCAACGGTCGCGGCGCATCCTGCCGGGGGAGCGTCAAAGCCAGAGCCATCGCATTCCGTTGATGCTCACGACCGCGATCAAGGCGCCAATCACGGCACCCGCCAGCACGTCGCTGGGGTAGTGCAGCCCGAGGACGGGCCGCGAGAGCGCAACCAGACAAGTGAAAGGCAGTACCAGCCAGGCCACGAGCGGCAGGTGGCTGGCGATAATCAGGGTGAACGCGACCGCATGCAGCGTGTGGCCGGAAGGGAAGCTGAACTCGTCCAGGGCCGCTTCCCGCCGGATCAGCGCAGGCATCACATGAAAGGGTCGCGGCCGCGAAGTCGAACGTTTCACCCAGCGATAGACCATCAGGCAGGAAAGCCCCGTCAGCGCGAGGTGCAGGCTTACTAGTACGCCGAACCGCCCATAAACAAGCGGTAGCAGAAGGATCAGGGCATACCAGAACCATCCGTCTCCAAGGCGACTGATAGCAGCGAAGAAGCGTCCAGGACGGTCCCGCTCACTGATTCGATTCAGGCGCAGGCACAGCTGGCCGTCGAGGCTGAGCAGTTTCAGCCAGGGCGGATCAGGGGGCGTGAAAACCGGTTGAGACACAGCTAGATCCCAGGTGGGCCTGCGCAACGCACATTCGACTCTCGAAAAGTCGGACGGTTCCCGGCAGGAGCGTCCACCGCTTCACGTTCCGCCGGCCTCGCTCGCTCTAGACCGCGACCGAATCGAACCCGCGGCGCCGGCATGGTGATCCCCGGAGACATAGCGGGTCTCTACCGCGGCAGAAGGCAGCATCCGCCATCACCATACCGGCGTCAACGGCACGGATCGGACGGCCCAAAAGAGGACTGCTCGGACTGCCGCGGATCGGATCCGGCCCGTCGAACGAACACCAGCACGCGTGCAGGTCACGCGTCGGCGGGGTATGCTCCACGACCGCTCAGGCATAGCCGATGGACCCATGGCGTGACCGCTGCCATCGGGGCGGCTGCGTTCTGGGCGCGAACCAAAACAACTGCGGGGCAGTGCATGAAGAGGCCTGTGTTCTACGGTTGGCTGCTGGTGGCGCTGACCTTGTTCCTGCAGAGCGTCGGCGTCGGTACCACGCTCTACATGTACAGCGTCATAGCTGCCGCGATCGGCTCCGACATGCCGTCCGCCCGGTCGGTGCTCATGCTCGGCTCAACTGCCATGCTCGTGGTAGGCGCCCTGCTCTCGCCCGTACTTGGCCGTCTGCTCGACCACTACCCGATGAAATGGATCATCGTCCCTGGCGGAGTATCACTTGGGGTCGGTTTCATTCTGCTCGGGTTCAGCACCGAGATCTGGCACGTCGTCGTCTGCTACATGCTCTTCATGGGGGTCGGTTTGACCGCCCTCGGTTCTGTGCCGGCGTCGACCCTTCTGGCGCGGTGGTTCGTGCGCTACCGTGGCCTCGCCATCGGGATATCCGCACTGGGCACCCAGTTCGGCGGCTTCGCTTACACACCCCTTCTCGCAGGGCTGATCGAGGCCCAAGACTGGCGCGTCGCCGTTACCGTAATGGGAACGATCATCGTCGTCGTCGTTCCATTGGTCGCTTATATCTGGGTCGTCGACAAGCCCTCGGATCGGAACCTCGCGCCCGACGGTGATCCCATCGAGGAAGCCGCCAAAGCACCCCGAACGCCCGCAGGATCGAACCCCGAACAGGCAGCGCACCCGGACGCTGGCGTACCTTTCTACAAGCTCATCAGCCAGCGCAACTTCATCATCCTGTTCATTTTCGCCGGGACACTCGGCGGAGTCGTACACAACGCAGTGATCGCGAATCTGTCGCTGCTGGCCACCGATCTCGGCGAGACAGTCAGGCGCGGCGCGTTTCTCGTCTCTCTGCTGGCATTCGTTGGCCTGTTCACCAGTCCACTCACGGGCTGGCTCGGTGATCGCATCAACGTGAAGATCGTCGCTTCAGCGCTGACGCTGCTGATGGCGGCGGCCGCGCTGCTTTACAGCATCGCCGATTCCTACGTTGTGCTGCTCGTGGCGACATTGCTTCAGGGCATGGCCGGTGGCGGATTTTTCCCGCTGTGGGCCTTGCTCGTGGCGCGCCTGTATCACCTCAGCGTATACGGGCAGGTCATGGGGACAACTGCGGTGGCCGCCTTCGGAGGGGCGGCCATCGGACCAGTCTTCGCCGGTTGGCTGCACGACGTGACCGGCAGCTATCGGATCGTCTTTCTGATCTTCCTCGGCGCCCTGCTCGCGGTCACGTTCCTCATCAGCCGCCTGCAGACACCTGCGCGCTGACGGCCCACGACCCATTGCCCCGTATGCCTCACTCGCCTGGGGTAACCACGTCGAACCAGTAGTCGAACTGATCCAGCGCTGCCAGGAAAGCCGCTACCGCGCCGCCGTTGCCGATCACCCGCACGCGACCCGCCTCCAGAAGCGGCGGCAGCTCCGCCTCGCCCATGAGCAGGAGGTCGAACAAGGCTCGGTCCATCTCCACGGTGGCAGCCGGCGAGGCCGTTCGCCCGGAACGGGGAAAGGCGACTGCGCGGGTGACGTCCACGGTCATCGCCTCGTCGCGATCGGGAAACAGGAACAGGATTTCCGCCGGTTCGTGCTCGAAGCGTGCCGGGTCGAAGCGCACCGCCAGCGCATCGAACAGGTCAGCCGTGGGCACGGCACGCAGGAACTCCAGATTGCCGACACCGACTTCGGAGTCCCGCGAGATGCCCTCGCGCAGCTCATGGGCGGCGGCCAGGAAGTAGTTGCGCCAGGCACCGGACTCGGCCTGGAAACCCATCTGCTCGTAACTCGCGGCGAGCCAGGCGCGGGCGGCCTCGTTGCGCGAATCGGCGAACACCAGGTGATTGAAGACGGTGGCGGCCCAACGGTACTCGCCGGCCTCGAACGACTCGATGGCCTGGGCCAGCGCCGATTCCGGACCGCCCATGAACTGCACGTAGCGCTTCGCCTGCTCCACCGGCGGCAGCGGGTGGTAGTTGGCGGGAACGCCGTCCCACCAGCCGAAGTAGTGCTGGAACACGGCCTTGGAGTTGTGATTCAGGGTGCCGTAGTAGTCGCGCACGCTGAAATCCTCGCGGGCGAACGGCGGGTCTTCCAGGCGCTCGGCGATGGTGTGCATGGTGTGACCGTGGTTCGCCAGGCGCACCGTCTGATCGTGCACGTGCCGGTAGCGATCACGCTGATTCCGCAGCAGCCGCGCCACGTCGTCGCTGCCCCAGGTGGGCCAGTGATGGGACGCGAACAGCACTTCGGCCTCGTCGCCGTAGCGGACCAGCATGTCGTCAATGACCTGGCTCCAGCGCAGCGCATCGCGCACCTTGGCACCGCGGGGCGTGAGGATGTTGTGGAACACCCGCGTGACCACTTCCGCCGTGCACAGCGCCTTGAACTCCGGCAGGTAGAACACGAGCTCCGCCGGGGCTTCGGTATCGGCCGCATCCATGAACTCGAACGTGACGCCGTCGATCACGAGCGTCTCACCTGTAGCCGCAATCTCCCGCGTGGGTGCGACCAGGCCGATGTTGCCCACCGAGAGGAGTTGGCCGAGACCCGTGCCCACGTGCCCTTTGGGTCCCGGAGCCAGCTGGGTGCCGAACTGGAACGCCACACGCCGGCTCATGTAATTGCCGGCCAGCAGGTTCTCGCTCACGGCCTCCCTGGTGAAGCCGTGCGGCCCGATCACTTCGACTGCGCCAGCGGCGACCTGCGCATCGTCGATGACACCACGCACGCCCCCGAAATGATCGCCGTGTGAATGGGTATAGATCACTGCCGTAACCGGCCGCTCGCCGAGATGTTCATTGGCCAGCGCGAGGCCCGCCGCAGCCGGTGCCGGCGTGGTCAGCGGATCCACCACGATCCACCCGGTCTCACCGCGGATCAGGGTCATCACAGCAAGGTCGTAGCCGCGAATCTGCCAGATACCGTCGGTGACTTCGAACAAGCCGTGGATCACGTTGAGGCGGCTCTGCCTCCAGAGCGACGGATTCACCGTATCCGGCGCGTCACCGTCGAGGAACGCGAAGGCATCGAGATCCCAGGCGACGGAACCGTCTTCGTTCCTGATCACGTCGCCCTCGATGGCCGCGACGAACCCCCGCGTCGCCAGCTCGAAGTCGTTGGGATCGTCCAGCGGCAGTCGCTCGGCAACCTCAGCCTGGGCGGCACGCGTCGCCGCCGTGGCTTCACCCACCGGCGGGCGTGGCCAGTCCGCGGCCGCCGCCTGGAGCAGCAGCATTGGAATGACAGCACAGATCCCTGCGCGAATCATGCGAATCATGGTCTTCCCTCCTCCCCGCGAGCGCAGTGCGCTCAGTGCAGCGGACAGCCCGCCACCGTGATCCGGTGCAGGAGCCGCCGTTGGCCGTGATAGTCATTCAGTGCGTAGTGCCAGGTACAGCGGTTGTCCCAGATCGCTACCGCGCCCTCGCTCCAGCGGAAGCGGCAGGTATATTCCGGCCGGGTGGCATGCCGGTAGAGATGCGTGAGCAGGGCCGCGCTCTCCTCGCCGGACCAATCCTCGAAGCGGAGGGTGAAGCCCGGGTTCACGTACAGCGCCTTGCGGCCGGAGAGCGGATGGGTGATCACGACGGGGTGCGTCGCTTCGCTAGTGAGGTCCTCGTTCCGGAACAGTCCGGCTGCGTCGCCCTGCTGCTTGTAGACGCCCTGCGCGCCGAAGACATGATGATTCGAGTGCACGGCGCGCAGACCTTCGAGGGTGCGCTTGAGCCCCGGTGACAGCCCTTCGTACGCGGCGTACATGCTCGCAAAGAGGGTATCGCCTCCGGTTTCCGGCAACTCCCGGGCCACCAGGATCGAACCCATGGCGGGCGCCGCGTCGTAGGAATGATCCGTATGCCAGCCACCGCCGATATTGGTGGTCTGCTCGGGCTCCTTCTTGACCTCGGCGATCTCCGGGTAGGCGCCATCGGCCGGGAAGAACCGGTTGATGTCGATGGGACCGAAGCGTTCCGCCAGGGCGATGTGCTGCTCGGGCGAGAGCTTCTGATCACGGAAGAACAGCACGCCGTGATCGCGAAAGGCCTCCCGCACCTGATCGAACACGCTGTCGGACAAGCCACCGAGGTCCACACCGCTGACCTCCGCCCCACAACCCCCACTGTATTTGTGCACCGCCATCCCGCTCATCGCGTCGTCCCTCCCGCACGCTGCCTGGTGTCGAAACTGGGTGTCGAAACTGGACCATCCAGAATAGAGGCCGCGAGAGCACAGAATGTAACCTGGGTTACACTCTGATCATGGATGCCCCCACCCCGCTGCCAGCCCCGGAAACGGTTCTCGCGGGCAACCGCTGGTTCGCCGGACTGTCGTCTTCGCTCAAGGCCGCGCTGATCGAGGCGGCCGCGATCCGCGCCGTGGCCACGGGCCGCTGGCTATACGGAAGTGGTGACGTGCCGCTGGGGCTGTACGCGGTTCTGGACGGCACGGCGCTGGTCTACGTCGCCCTGCCCGAGACCGAGGACGTGCTGGTCCATGCCGCCGGACCGACGGAAATCTTCGGCCATGCGGCGCAGCTCGCACGTGGCCCGCGCCTGGCCACGATCCTCGCAGCCGAACCCTCGACGTTCCTGTTCCTCTCCGAACAGGCCCTGGCACGGGTCGCCAGCCGCCACCCGGAGATCTGGCAGCACCTCACCCGTCTACTCTATGAGCAACTGGGCGAAACCCTGCTGATCCTGGCGCGGACGCTGGCGCAACCTGTGGCTGCACGTCTCGCCGCGCGCCTGCTGCACTACGGCAGGACCGGCGCACCGGAGGCCGCGCCCATCGGTCTGTCCCAAAGCGAACTCGCGGAGCTGCTCGGCGTGAGCCGCAAGACCGTGAACCGACTGCTTCAGGCTCTGGTACGGCAGGGCGCGATCGAACTGCACTACCGCAAGATCGTCGTCCGCGATCCCGGCATTCTGCGTGCGCTGGCGCGCGGGGAACGGGCCCGGCTTCAGTAGCGATGTCTGCGTGACCGGGGCACGGAGGCGCGCCGCGCAGGATCAATCCACCGCTTCGACTCTCTCGAAGACGTCAGCGTTGGTCAGGAAAGCGTTCCAGGCACAGGTCGGTTCGGTCTGCGCGGCGTCGGCATACTGCCGCGCGAGCAGCCAGACGGCGTGCAGCCGGGGATTGCCGTCGGCGTCACGGATCCAGCGCGCGGCGAAGGTGGTAATGGAGGCGAGATTCGGTGCGCCGTCTCCGAAGTCGACGGTGAAGCTCGCCACCTCGCCGTTGACTACCCCGAAGGCCGGGTACGCGCGGCCCGCCTCGGCCCGGCCCTTGTTCGAGACGAACGTGCCCTCGAAGCGGCCGTTCATGTCGACATGATCGACGCGGAGCAAGGAACCGTTCTGGTTCTCCCAGACCCCGGTCAGATCGACTGAGTCTGCATCACCCACGGCGACGCTCCTTTGCTGCGGCCGGCGTTGACGCCGGCACCCGTAACCACCCTACCCCAGGGTCAGGGCGAGCGGTACTCGCGAATCGGTCGCCACCACCAAGCGATGGCCAGGGTCGCCAGGAGGGACAGGACGCCGCCAAGCACCATGCTGTTGCCGGCGCCGATGGCACCGGCCCAGAAGCCGATCCAGATGGTGCCGAGATTGTTCGCGGTCTGGGCGGCGAGCACCATTATCGAGAACGCGCGGCCACGCATGGAATCTGGCGTTGTGAGCATCACAGTGGTGTGGCGGACCGTGACCGTCACTGAATCGGCGGCACCAAGCAGGGCGATGAACAGCACGCCGAGCCAGAGATAGGGTGTGAAACCGAAACCGAACAAGATCAGGGCGTAGGCCAGCGAAGCGTACAGCACCAGCATGCCCTTGGCCCGATAGCCGGCGAGCGCGAGGGCTATGAAGGAACCGAGTACGGCGCCGGCGGAGTTGGCGGCACCGAGCAGACCGGTGGCGTGTGCGCCTGCGGCGAACATGCCGAGCGCCAGCACGGGCAGGATCTCGCGATAGAACGACACCACGGTGATGCCTGTGTCGAGCAGGAACAGCCCCGGCAGAATCGGATGTTTCGCCACGTAGCGCAGCCCGTCCGCGGTCTGCCGCAGCGTGCCGCCTGGCTGTCGGTCCGCGGCGTGCCCGACCGTGCGCACAATCCAGGGCAGCGCGAGGGCAACGAGGGAAAGGGCCGCCGCAACCAGAAACGCCGCAGTAAGCCCGGCCGTGAGCGTGAGTGCTGCAAACAGCAATGGTCCGAGAATGGCAGCCGTGTTGGCCGTAGCGTTGTCGGCGGACGCCGCACGCATCAGATGCCGCTCCGGGACCACCACCGCGACCAATGCCGAGCGGGCCGGACTCGCGAGCATCTGCGAGGCCGCGGCGATCGCGATGGCGAGATAGACCAACCAGGGCGTGAGCGCAGCGAGCGCGTTGAGCACCCCGAGCGTCAGCATGACGGTGAACGTCATGCCGTGGGCGATGATCATCAGGCGCTTGCGATCGATGCGATCGGCGAGCGTGCCGCCCCAAAGCAGCGCGGGAATCTGGACCACGAGCTGCACCACGCCGATCAGCCCAACCATCATGGCCGAGCCGGTGTCGTCCAGCAGCCACTGGGCGGTCCCGAGGATGCGCAACCAGAGCGCGATGCTGCCGGTGAGCAGGATGGTCCAGAGCAGGCGGTAATCGCGATAGCGGAACGGCGCGAAGGCGCGATCTTCGCCTGTACTCATGCTCCGGTTTCGGCCAGCGCGTCGAGTTCTTCCCAGCGCACGAACGCGGCATCGAGTTCCGCCTGGATGGCCGTAAGCCGTTCGTTCAGTCCGCCCATGGCATCAGGTCCCCGACGATGCAGCTCCGGATCGCTGAGCTGCTCGGAGAGCGCTGCGATTTCCGCCTCCAATGTCTCGATCCGCTCCGGTAGCGCTTCGAGTTCCAGACGCTCCGCATAGGTCAGTCGCGACTTCGAACGCGATGGCGCCGGGGATGTGGTTGCGGACGCGGTCGCGGACGCCGTCGCGGACGCCGTCGCAGGCGTCGCTGCGCTACGACTCGGCGCTCGAGCTGCCGCTGTCGATCGCTGCCGCGCAAGCCAGTCCGAGTAGCCGCCCACCGACTCCTCGATGCCACCCTGGCCATCGAGCACCAGCAGGCTGGTGACCACGTTGTCGAGGAAGGCGCGGTCGTGGGAGACGAGCAGCAGCGTACCGGCATAGTCCACCAGCAGTTCCTCGAGCAGCTCGAGGGTCTCCACGTCGAGGTCGTTGGTGGGTTCGTCCATCACCAGCAGGTTCGACGGCTGTGCGAACAGGCGCGCGAGAAGCAGCCGGTTGCGTTCGCCGCCGGACAGGCGCGTGATCGGTGCGCGGGCGCGGTCCGGTGCGAACAGAAAATCCTGCAGGTAGCTGATGACATGCCGCCGCTTGCCGTCGAGTTCGATGAACTCGCGCCCCTCGGCGACGTTGTCGATGGCGGTGGCGGTCTCGTCGAGCTGCGCCCGCTGCTGATCGAAGTAGGCGATTGCGAGGCCGGTGCCGAGCGTAACCCGGCCCGCATCCGGCGCAAGCTCACCGAGCATGAGCCGCAGCAGCGTGGTCTTGCCGGAGCCATTCGCACCCACCAGGCCCACTCGATCACCACGTTGGATGGTGGTGGAGAAATCGTTCACCAGCGTGCGGTCGTTCCAGGCGAAGCGCACGCGCTCGACCTCGATCACGCGTTTGCCCGAGCGTTCGGCAGTCGCCGCGGTCATCTTCGCGCGACCCTCCTGCTCGATGCGCTGGGCTCGCTCCCGGCGCATCTTCTCGAGCGCCCGGACGCGACCCTCGTTGCGGGTTCGGCGCGCCTTGATGCCCTGGCGGATCCAGACCTCTTCCTCGGCAAGCTTGCGATCGAACTGGGCGCGGGCCTGCTCCTCGGCGTGCAGGCGTTCCTCGCGCCGGCGCAGGTAGTTGTCGTAGTCGCCGGGCCAGCTGCTCACCTGGCCACGGTCGATCTCGACGATGCGCGTGGCGAGCGCGCGCAGGAAGCGCCGGTCGTGGGTGATGAAGACGAGGCTGCCCGGAAAACCTGCGAGAAAGGACTCGAGCCAGTCGATGGCCTCGATGTCGAGGTGGTTCGTGGGTTCGTCGAGCAGCAGGACGTCCGGTTCGAGGACCAGCGCCTGGGCCAGAAGCACGCGCCGGCGCATGCCGCCAGAAAGCGTGGCGAAATCCGCGTCTCCGGGCAGATCCAGCCGTGTCACCACGGCTTCGACGCGGCGCTCGAGGTCCCAGCCACCGCCGGCCTCGATCTTCGCCTGCAGATCGCCGAGGCGACGCGCAGCCCCAGGCGCTTCGCAATCCTGAGCGAGCTGATGGTAGGCGGCCAGCAAGCGGCCCTGATCGCCAAGCGCTGCCGCCACCACGTCGTAGACCGACCCGGAAGTGCCCTCGGGCACTTCCTGGGCGAGGCGTGCAACGATCACTCCGGGATCACGGCTGACCGTGCCGGAATCGGGCGTAAGCTCGCCTGCGAGCAGCTTCAAGAGGGTGGACTTACCGGCGCCGTTACGGCCGACGATGCAGACGCGTTCTCCCGCATCGATCTCCAAGTCGACGCCAGCCAGCAGCGGGTGCGGACCACCGACGCCGAACTCCAGCTGCTGTACCGTGATCAGGGCCATACCACTCCGCGCAGGCAGGCATCGGAAAGGGGGCGCATGGTGCCACAGGCGCAGGCGAAAGGAAGACGGGAGGGGCGATCGGTGCGCTCGCCCTTGGCGAGCAGAGCACACCTTCCCACAAAAACTCCCCGCACCTGACCGCTTTCCATGCGCAAGGGTGGGTGGACTCCCGCGGCGGGGGGAGATCTGCGAATATCCGTCCTCGGGACGGAGGATCGGATCGGGGGACGACATGGCATTGCAGGTGATCGGGGCCGGCTTCGGCCGGACGGGGACCTTGTCTCTGAAGCTCGCGCTCGAGCAGCTTGGCTTCGTGAAGTGCTATCACATGTTCGAAGTGTTCGAGAACCCGCAGCACATCCCCCTCTGGGCCGCCGCCCATCGCGGTGAACCCATCGACTGGGAAGCGCTGTTCGAAGGCTATCGCGCCGCGGTGGACTGGCCCTCCTGCAACCTCTGGCGGGAGCAGCTCGCGGCGTTTCCCGACGCCAAAGTCATCCTCTCCACCCGCGACCCCGGAAGCTGGTACGAGAGCGTGATGAAGACCATCTATCCGTCGAGCACCGCAGCGGCGAAATCGGACGATCCGCAGCGTCGCGCATTCGGTCAGTGGGCGGTGGAGATCATCTGGGAGCGCGTTTTCGACGGCCGCATGGACGATCGCGAACATGCCCTAGCGGTCTACGAAGCCCACGTGAGAGACGTCATCGCTCGGGTCCCGCCAGAGAAACTCCTGGTATTCCAGGCTGCAGAAGGCTGGGCGCCGCTGTGTGCGTTTCTCGATGTTCCGGTTCCGGATTCGCCCTACCCGCGCACCAACACCACTGAAGAGTTCCTGGCGGGAACGGCTTCGGAGCGTTGACTACCAGTCGGAGTAGGGGTGCGCGATCAGGTTCGAGTTGAAATAGCGCGGATCGCCCGAGACTTCTTCGCCGATCCATTCCGGCCGCTCGAACGCCTCATCTTCGCTACCCAGTTCGATCTCGGCGACGATGAGCCCGGCATTGGCGCCGTGGAACTCGTCTACCTCCCAGACATGGGCGCCATGTGAAATTCGATAGCGGGTCTTGTCGATGATTGGCTGCTCACAGAGCTGTTCGAGCAGGGCTTCGGCATCCGCCGCGGGAATCGGATATTCGAACTCGAGCCGGCTCAAACCCTCGGTCGCACCCTTGATCGTCAGATAGGCCTCTTCATCGATGGCCCGTACGCGCACCGTCCTGGCCTTGTCGGTGGACAAATAGCCCTGCCGGTAGCGGCGCCCAACCGCACCGGCGCGCCAGCCGTCGTTCGCGAGCAGGAATTTGCGTTCGATTTCCGTCGCCATGTTCGCCTCGTCTGCATCTCGTTCAGGGCTCAATCAGCCGCATTCCTCCTCCCGGGTCAAGCAGACACCTGCATGCTAAGGTCGAGCGCGTTCTTGCTTCGAAGGGCACACCATGACCGCCGACGACATCCTCGACGCCTGCGTGGAACGCACCCTGGAACGCCTTGGCCGCCACCTCGTGATGGGCCTGCCCCTGGGGCTCGGGAAACCCAATCCGCTGGTCAATGCCTTTTATCGACGGGCGAAACGGGATGCGGACATCCGCCTCGACATCGTGACTGCGCTATCGCTGGACGTACCCGACCCAAGCAGCGATCTCGAAGCGCGTTTTATCGGTCCCTTTCTCGAGCGCTTCTACAGCTCCGACTACCCGCGCCTGGAGTACGTGGGCGATCTCGTACGTCGCGAGCTGCCCGACAACATTCGCATCAGCGAGTTCTACCTGCAGTCCGGCAGTCAGCTGCGCAATCCGCTGGCCCAGCGTCGCTACATCAGCAGCAACTACACACACGTCGCGCGCGACCTGCTCGACCGCGGCGTCAATCTGGCAATGCAGACCGTCGCCCGGGGCGAGGTCGACGGCCGCCCCTGTCTGAGCCTCGCCTGCAATCCAGATGTAACGCTCGACTTGAAGCGCTTGCTCGCCCAGCACCCGGAGCATCGCTGTCTGCTGATCGGCCAGGAGCACCCGGAGTTGCCGCTGATGCACGGTGATGCCCTCGTGGGCGAGGACTTCTTCGACGAGGTATTGCCTGCCACCCACGACTACCGCCTGTTCGCGCTGCCGCGCTCGCCGGTGGGCCTGCAGGATTACTGGGTCGGGCTCCACGCCAGCACGCTGGTGGCGGACGGTGGCACGCTGCAGATCGGGATCGGCTCGCTCAGCGATGCGCTGGTCCACGCCCTCATCCTGCGACAGAAGGACAACGACCGTTACCGCGCCATCGTCCCGGAAGCGGACGCTCTCGTCGGCGCCATCGGTAGCCACGCGCCGTTCGAACGCGGCCTCTACGGCGCCAGCGAGATGTTCATGGACGGTTTCATGCACCTCTACCGCGCCGGCATTCTGTGCCGGGAGGTATTCGACGACGAAGCGCTGCAGGCCCAGGCAGACGCCGGCCGGCTCCCCGAGTCGCTGGCCGGTACCGGCGCAGTCATGGACGGCGCGTTCTTCCTCGGGACGCGGGAGTTCTACCGCTTTCTGAACGAACTCGACGCCAGCGAGCGGCCACGCTTCCGCATGACTTCGGTGGGCAAGGTGAATCAGCTCTACGGCGGCCGCGAGCAGCTCGATATCGCCCAGCGCCGCCACGCGCGCTTCATCAATACCTGCATGATGGTGACCGCTACGGGCGCGGCGGTATCCGATGGCCTGGAGAACCATCAGGTCGTCAGCGGCGTCGGCGGCCAGTACAACTTCGTTGCCATGGCGCACGCCATGGATGACGGCCGCAGCATTCTCATGCTGCGCAGCACCCGAGGCAGCGGTGACGCGCTCGCGTCGAACGTGGTCTGGCAGTATCCGCACTCGACGATCCCGAGGCACCTGCGCGACATCGTCGTCACCGAGTACGGCGTCGCCGATCTCCGTGGGCGCAGCGACGAGGAGTGTATCGCCGCACTGCTGGCCATCTGCGACAGCCGCTTTCAGGACGGGCTGATGGAACAGGCGAAATCCGCCGGCAAGCTGGCGAGCGATTACCGACTGCCGGATGCGGTGCGCAACAACACCCCCGAGCGCCTGCGCCGCGCGCTGACGGAGACGGGCGCTGAAGACCAGTTTCCCGAGTATCCCTTCGGCAGCGACTTCACCGAAGTGGAGCAACGGCTCGCACGTGCACTGAAGGGCCTGAAGGGTATGCAGGACAAACGCCTGAAAATCCTGGCCATGGCGCTGAAGGGAAAACCGCAGGAACACAGGGAGGCCCTGGAGCGCATGGGTCTGGCCGAACCGTCGAGCCTGCGCGACAGGCTGCAGGCAAGGCTGGTGGCGGCGGCCCTCGCCGGGAACCGCTGACGGACCCGCGCGTGGCAGAATGACCGGGAGCACTTCATTCTGCCGGAGGCTTTCATGCCCACGTCATCCAGTGCGCTGACGCTGATCGGCAACACCCCCATGGTCCGCGCGGAGCGCCTGGACACCGGACCGTGCGAGCTGTTCCTGAAGCTGGAAAGTCAGAATCCCACCGGCTCCATCAAGGACCGGATCGGCCTGTCCATGATCGAGGCCGCGGAGGCGGACGGCTCGCTGACGCCGGGTGGGACCGTGGTGGAAGGCACCGCCGGTAACACCGGGCTCGCTCTGGCACTGGTGGCGCAGCTGAAGGGCTACCGCGTCGTTCTGGTCATTCCGGACAAGATGAGCCGGGAAAAGGTTTTCCATCTGCGCGCCATGGGCGCCGAAGTGGTCCTCACCCGCTCCGACGTACCCGGCGGGCACCCCGAGCACTACCAGACCAAGGCGGCCGGCATCGCCGCCGAGACGCCGGGCGCGATCCATATCAACCAGTTCGCGAACCCGGCCAATCCGGCCGCGCACGAGACCGGCACCGGGCCGGAAATCCTGGCGCAGATGGACGGGCGGCTCGATGCGCTCGTCTGCGGAGTCGGCTCTGCCGGAACGATGACCGGCCTGTCCCGCTGCTTCGCCCGCGAATCCCCGGCGACGGAGATGATCCTGGCCGACCCCGAAGGCTCCCTCATTGCCGAATACACGCGCACCGGACGCATCGAAAGCAAGGGCGGCTCCTATGTGGTCGAAGGTATCGGCGGCAGCGAGGTGCCGGCGGTGGCCGATCTGTCCCGGGTCGCGGGCGCCTACACCATCAGCGATCGCGAGAGCCTGCTCGCGGCGCGTGAACTGCTGTACCGGGAAGGCATTCTCGGCGGCTCGTCTACCGGTACCTGCCTTGCGGCAGCGCTACGCTACTGCCGCGAGCAGACGGCGCCGAAGCGGGTCGTGACCTTCGTTTGCGACACGGGCAACAAATACCTTTCGAAGCAGTTCAACGATCAGTGGATGTTCGATCAGGGCTTTCTCGAGCGGACCCACCACGGCGATCTGCGCGATCTCATCGCGCACCCCTATTCCACCCACGAGGCGGTGGTAATCGGACCGGACGAGCCCCTGACCAGCGCCTATGCACGCATGAAACTCTACGACATCTCACAGCTGCCGGTGCTCGACGGTGACCGGGTGGTGGGTATCCTCGACGAATCCGACCTTCTGATCGCCGTCTACGGTCACGCTGAGCAGTTCGGGCGCCCGGTACGCGAAGCCATGATGACCGAACTGCAGACCCTGCAGGTGGACTCCAGCATAGACGACCTCGTAGCGGTGTTCGCCAACGATCACGTCGCCATCATCAACCACGGCGACCGCTTCGAAGGCCTCATCACCCGCATCGACCTGCTGCATCACCTGCGCCGCCGATTCGAGTGAAGGAACTGCCATGATCGACGACAACGAGCGGCGTCACCGCCTCGCGACACGAGTTATTCACGCCGGTCAGGAACCGGACCCGAGCACCGGCGCCATCATGACGCCGATCTACGCCTCCTCCACCTACGTCCAGGCCAGTCCCGGCGTCCACAAGGGCTACGAGTACTCGCGCTCCCAGAATCCGACGCGCATGGCCTATGAGCGCTGCGTCGCCGATCTCGAGGGCGGCCATGCCGGGTTCGCCTTCGCGTCTGGCATGGCGGCCACGGCGACGGTGCTGGAGCTACTCGATGCGGGCAGCCACGTCATCGCCATGGACGATCTTTACGGAGGCACCTGGCGGCTGTTCGAGCGGGTCCGGCGACGCTCGGCGGACCTCGACTTCAGTTTCGTCGACCTCACCGTCGAAGGTGCCCTGGAGGCAGCGCTGACGCCTAAGAGTCGCATGATCTGGGTGGAATCCCCGACGAATCCCCTGTTGCGCATCGTCGACCTTGCGCGCATTGCCGCCTTCGCCCGCGAGCACGGGCTGCTCGCGGTGATGGACAACACCTTCGCGACCCCGATGCTGCAGCGACCGCTGGAACTCGGGTTCGACATTGTCGTGCACTCGGCGACGAAGTATCTGGGCGGCCACTCGGACGTGGTGGGCGGCATCGCCGTTGTCGCCGATCGGGACGATCTCGCCGAGCGCATGGGTTTCCTGCAGAACTCGGTAGGCGCCGTAGCGAGCCCGTTCGACAGCTTCCTGGTGCTGCGCGGGATCAAAACGCTCGCTCTGCGCATGCAGGCCCACTGCGCCAACGCGCTTGAAGTGGCGCGTTGGCTCGAGGGGCATTCTGCTGTGGCCCGAGTGCTTTACCCTGGACTCGAGAGCCATCCCCAGCACGCTCTTGCGACACGACAGATGCATGGTTTCGGCGGTATGGTCACCGCGATCCTGAAGGATGGAGAATACGCAGCGCGACGCATGCTCGAACGCTGCAGGCTGTTTGCGCTGGCGGAGAGTCTCGGCGGTGTCGAGAGCCTGATCGAGCATCCTGGCATCATGACCCATGCCTCCGTGCCCGCGGAAACGCGTGCGGCGCTCGGCATCGACGACGGCCTGATCAGGCTGTCGGTGGGGGTGGAGGACATTGGCGATCTGCTTGCAGAGCTGGAATATGCATTGCCGGCGGGGGCTGGCTAGCAGCATCCGGCCCGCACTGGACGGTTAGACTGGTCAGACACGATTAAGGAGGATCAAGCGATGCGAGGATGTGCTTCGCGCGCAAGTATCAGGCGGCTGCTTTGCCTGGGCCTGTTCGCCACAATCACGCAATTCGCAGCTGCTGGCATGACTGCTGCGGACTATGGCATTCGTCTCGCCGACGACGTGGCCGCGGCCCTACCTCTGCCCCCGGGCCTTACTGTCGGCGGCCAGCGTCAGGTCTTGTCCACCTACTACGTCAACTTCACCTTTGATACGCCCTGGCCAGAGGTGCTCGAGTTCTTTGCCACACGGCTGGCGAGAGGCGGCTGGGAAATCATCTCCGAGGTGGCGCCCGAAGAGGCTTCGGGAGCGCGCGAGGCGTCCTGGACAGCGAGGGGGCACGGCGTCGACATCGCCATCGATCTGCAGAGCTTCCGCCGCACCGACGGCGATCGCGGTGTCGGAGTGTTGCAGGTGCGTCCGATGCGGGACTGAATCCGCAGCGCAGACGCACGTTCGCGCTCTTGCGGGCGTTTCTGGAATCCTGATGCGCGGTCAGGCGCTGGCGGTGCGGCGGGACTTCAGGGCGCTGCCGGCGAGGGTTTTGCCGAGATCCCAGACCGCACCGCCGACCTGATGACTCTGTGCGATCACGTCGGTGACGCCGTCGGCGATCCACTGCCGATCGGCGTCACTGATGACCAGCGGCGGCAGCAGCTTGACCACGTTCAGGCCGCTGCCCGCAACCTGGGTGAGGATGCGGTGCTTCTTCAGGAGCGGGATGGTGATGAGCTGGCAGAACAGGCCCTCGTTTGCGGTCTCGAGCAGCTTCCAGGCGGTGCGCAGTTTGAGGCTCTGCGGCCGACCGAACTCGAGGGCGAGCATGAGGCCCTTGCCGCGGACCGCGTGAAGGAATTCGAAACGGTCCACCAGCGCGGCGAATTCGCTCAACAGGTCCGCGCCCATGCGCTCCGCGTTTTCCACGAGATGTTCGTTGTCGATGACGTCGAGGGTGGCGATGCCGGCCGCCATCGCGAGATCGTTCTTCGAGAACGTGGAGCCGTGGACGGCCGCACGTTCCATGCGGTCGAACAGGGCGTCGAACAGCTTGCGCCGCATCATCACCGCACCGGAGGGAATGAAACCGCCCGAGAGCGCCTTCGCCAGGCAGACGATGTCGGGTTCCACACCCCAGTGCTCCACCGCGAGGAAGCGGCCGGTCCGACCGAGCCCGGTCTGCACCTCGTCGGCAATGACCAGGGTGCCGTGCCTGCGGCAAAGGCGTGCGGCCTCGGGCAGGTAGTCGTCGTCGGGGACGAATACGCCATGGCCGATGATGGGTTCGAAGATGAAGGCGGCGACGTCGTTGCCGGCGAGCGCGCGCTCGAGCGCCGGCAGGTCGTTGAACGGCACGCGGATCATGCCCGGCAGGAGTTCGCCGAAGCCGTCGCGGAAGTACTCGTCACCGTTGACCGAGAGTGAGCCCAGAGTGAGGCCGTGAAAGCCGCGCTCGCAGTAGATCACCTTGGAACGGCCGGTGGAGCGGCGGGCAATCTTCAGGGCTGTTTCCACCGCTTCGGTGCCGGAACTGCAGAAGAAGGCCTTGTCGAGCCCGGGCGGCATGCGCGCGGCGAGACGCTCGGCGAGGATACCGGCCAGGGTGGAGAGATCCATCTGCACCAGGTGGGCCAGGTTGGCGCGAAGCACGGATTCCAGCGCCGCGATCACCGTCGGATGATTGCGGCCAAGTGCGAACACGCCCCAACCGGAGAGCAGATCCAGATAGCGGTTGTTGTCGCGGTCGAAGAGGTAGGGACCTTCAGCGCGGACGTAGTCGATATCGAAACCGATGGTACGCAAAACCCGCACCATCTGATGGTTGAGATGGCGCTCGTGGAGGGTGAAGCGGTCGTCACCATGACTGGCGACGAGGCTGGCTACGTCCATGCTGGGTTCTCCGCCGATCGCGTTGCATTTTCGCCCGTGACCATCACGGCGGCAATCGACTCAGGTGAGCACCCCCACCAGCAGCAGCCCGACGCCAAACAGCAGCCCGCTTGCAACGAATGTTACGAAGCAGTAGCCGAGTACGCTGCGCATGGCGATGCCGGCGATGGCCAGGAGCGGAATCGTCCAGAACGGCTGGATCAGGTTCGACCACTGATCTCCGTAGGCCACACCCATCACCACCTGCGGGATCGGCACGTCCAAAGTCTTCGCCGCCTCAATGAAGATCGGCCCCTGCACCACCCACTGGCCGCCGCCGGAAGGGACAAAGAAGTTCACCAGGCCACCGGAGATGAAAGCCCAGAACGGCAACGTTTCGGGGGTGGCGATACGAACGAAGAAGTCGGACATCACGAACACCAGGCCGCTACCGGCCATCAGGCCCATGATGCCGGCATAGAACGGGTACTGGAGCATGATCGGCCCGAGCGTCGAGCCGGCCCGGGTGATCAGACGGACATAATGAACGGGAGAACGGGCCAGCAGCAGACCTGCTGCGAGAAAGCTCCAGTTCACCACGTTCAGGTTCAGCATGAAGCCCTCGCGGGCGAAGAACCGCATCAGCCATAGCAGCAGGAGCGCACCGATCAGCAGCGTCGGCAACCGCCACTGCTCCAGCCACTGGCCCGGCGATGCCGGCGGCCGCTCGGGCACTTCCTCCACCTTATGCAGATGCTCCGGTAGCGGGGTGGTCCTGCCAGGCCGCATGCGGGCGCAGATCAGCGCGATCACCGGGACGACGACCGCTGCGATGACGAGATTCCAGGGCGCGAAGATCGTTTCCGTGACCGGGATCACGCCGGTTGCGGCCTCCATGGCGTGTCCGGGCGTGGCCACGAACAGCGATGCCGAGCCGGAATAGCCCATGTGCCAGACCACGAAGCCGGAGTAGGCCGAGGCCACCAGCAGCGGATAGTCCAGATCCAGACCCCGACGCGCGCCCTCCCGCGCGACCTCACCGGCGAGCAGTGCACCGGCCGCGAGCCCAAAAGACCAGGCGATCAGGCTGGCCGCACTGGTGGCCACCGCCACGGTGAAGTAGGCGGCAAACGCCGTACGCGGCAGCGAGGCGACACCGGCCAGGAGTTTGCGCACCGCGTCGGTGTGCGCGAGCGCGTGGGCGAGCACGAGCGTGAGGGCGATCTGGGTGGTAAAAGCAAGGAGACCGGAAAGTCCGTCACCCCACAGGTCCACCGCCTCCAGCGGGCCGGTATCCGTCAACGCCACCGCCAAGAGGAACGTGAGCAGCGTCAACGCAATGGCGAAGACATAAGCGTCGGGATACCAGCGCCCCACCAGATTGACGAAGGGGCGGGCGAAACGTTCCAAGGTCTACAGGCGCCAGTCCGAGCCCACCATGCCGCGCCGTCGGTCGGGCCAGCGCGGAGACAGCATCTCCACCAGCGCCATCAGATCCAGCCAACGCTCGAAAGTACTCGGCGCATTGCGCCTGCGAATACCGCCATCGGCGGCGATGGGCGCATCAGGTTTCGAGAGCAGCGAGCAGATCATCGAGTAGTGATTCCCGTTCGAAGAGAATGAAGTAGTCGCGGACTCGCTGCATGTTGAGGGAGTCGCGATTGGCGTGCAAAAGCGAGCGCATGTCCTCGAGGTCCCGCGCCCTATCGGGATCGTTGCAATAGCTCTGCAGCTTGAAAGCGATCAGGCCCTCGGCGCTGACGACCCGCAGCTCTCCGAGCGGCGTGTCACGCAACTCGGCGCCGGCGAGAATATGGCGAGCAGCGGAGCGATGGGCGTAGAGCAGATCGAGCCCTTCGTCGACACGCTCGTAATTGGCCGCCTCCACGCTGCGATGAATGCAATCGTAGCCCAGAGATTGCAGTTTCGTGTGGGCGCGATCCGCGTCGGCCGCATCGATGAGCAGATCGACATCCTGGGTCGCACGAACCACGCCGTGGGCGGCCAGCGCGAGGCCACCAATCAGGGCGGGCGGCGGATCACACTCGGAGAGCGCATCGAGCGCTTCCCTAAGCTGTTCGACCAAGCGCGACATTCAGTTCAGCTCCACTTCCGTAGCCAGACGCAGCTCGCTCGCCGAGAATCCTGCCAGCAGACGATGGCGGCCCGGCTCCAGCCGGAATTGGCCTGCCTGCGGGTCGAAGCCGGTCAACGCAGAGAGCGGAATGGAAAAAGCGACCTCGGCCTCGGCACCCGCCTCCAGCGTTAACTTGCGAAAGGCGCAGAGCGCCTTCGGCGGTCGTGCGGACGCGGCAACCGGCGGCGCGTTGTAAACCTGCACCACCGTGCTCCCGCGGCGCAAGCCGGTGTTACGCAAGCGCATGACCCAGTGCACCGCCTCACCCTCGACGCTGGCCGCTGCCGTCTCCACCAGTTCGAAAGTGGTATAGCCGAGGCCATGACCGAACGGAAACGCCGGTGCCAGGTGCCGCGCGTCGTAGCCGCGATAGCCCATGAACAGGCCTTCGCCGTAGCGAACCTCGCCGAACTCGCCGGGATAGTTGAACAGCGCCGGATGGTCCTCGTAGCGGTCCGGGAACGTGGTGGGCAGGCGCCCGCCGGGCTCGGCCTCGCCGGTGAGGACGGCGGCGAGTGCGGCGGCGAAACCTTCACCCGGATACCAGACCTGCAGCACCGCCTTGACGCTGTGGATCCAGTCGCCCATGGCAATCGGCGAGCCGGCATTGAGCACCACCACCGTGCGCGGATTCGCCGCAGCCACGCGGCGGATGAGTTCCACCTGACGGCCAGGAAGGTTCATGTCCACGCGATCCGAACCTTCGGTTTCCCACTCACCATTGAGACCGACCACAAGCACCGCCGTATCCGCCGTGGCGGCAGCGGCCACGGCCTCGGCCATCAGATCTCCCGGCTCGGGCTCGAGCACACCGATACGCACGCCGCCGAACCGCGGTCGCGTCTCGCGACTGTATTCGACGCGGATCTCGAGCGGCTGGCCCGCGACACAGTCGAATGCGGCGATGCGCTCATCAGAGCCCGCGCCGAAGTAGGTCGTGCCTGACTGCCAGCCGTCCCAGTTGTCCACCACCAGAGCGTCGTCGATGAACAGGCGGGAGAGTCCGGCACTGATCAGGGAGAATTCATGGCGGCCCGTGACGCTCGGCGTGAAGGTGGTGGTCAAGCGCGCGCTGAAGTCTTCCGGCAGGTTGCTGCGGCCGAAGAACACCAACTCGCTGCGTTTGGGGTGGGTAATCGCCACCGCTTCACCGGCAAACTCGAAGCCAGCGAAAAATTCTGCCCGCCAGCCGTTGGTTCGCATCAGCGGCAGGTAGCGGTGGGCACGACAGCCCGGGTGCAGGTCGACATCGAACGGCAGCGCCTGCGCCAGCGATCCCCGCGGTCGGGCATTCACCCGGCTCGAGCCGCCGCCCTGGATCTGCGGATCAGCGGCGTTCGGTCCGATCAGCGCCAGCGAACGGATACCGCTGAGCGGCAGGATGTGGCCGTCGTTCTTCAGGAGCACCATGCCCGTGATGGCCGCACGCGTAGCCAGTTCGCCGTGGTCGCTGCTGCGCTCGGCCGCGTGCTCCGGGCGCTCCATGCGTCCGGTACGCTCCATGAGCCGCAGCTGCCGCCGGACCTTATCGTCCAGCACCGGTTCCGACACCAGACCGCGCTCCACCGCGGCCCGCAGCTTCTCGCCCATGTGCTGCCCGGGACCAGGCATCTCCAGATCGAGACCGGCCAGGGCCGGTGGCACCGTGTCATAGGTGCCGCCCCAGTCCGAGATGACGACGCCGTCGAAGCCCCACTCACCCTTAAGAATGTCCCTGAGGAGAGCCTTGCTCGAGGAGCAGTAGATTCCGTTCAGGCGATTGTAAGCCGACATCACGCTCCAGGCTCCTGCCTCGCGAATCGCGCGCTCGAACGGCAGCAGGTAGAGCTCTCGGAGGGTGCGCGGGTCCACCACCGAACTGATGGAATGGCGATGGAACTCGGACTCGTTACAGGCGAAGTGCTTGAGGCAGACGGCGACCCCTGCACCCTGAACCGCTCGGGTATAGGCGCAGGCGAGTTCCGCAGTCAGAAAAGGATCTTCCGAGTAACACTCGAAATTACGCCCCGCCAGCGGCGTCCGCTGCAGGTTGATGGTGGGACCGAGCAGAACGTCCACGTCCTTGTCCCGGCACTCGTCGGCCAGCGCCCGCCCCACCTCAGCGATGAGCTCGGTATCCCAGCTCGCCCCGAGTGCGACACCCACCGGGAAGCAGGTTCCGCGGGTGCCGCTGTCGCCGCGCACGCCGTTGGGGCCGTCGGACATCTTGAAGGCGGGAATACCGAGCCGCGGAATCGCAGTGGACGTCCAAAGCGTTGCGCCCGAACACATGGCGACCTTCTCGTCGAGGGTCATCCGCGAGATCAGGTCGTCGAAGTCCATACGCTCAGCGCGCCTTGTCGGAGGGTGCTCCCTGCAGCGTACCACCTCCACCCGCTCGAGCGCTGCGGGCGCGCTGATCGGCCTCACTCAGCTCCTCGAGTTCCTGGGAAACGGCGTCCGGACTCCTCGTGAACCGCGCCAGCATCTGATAGAACGCCGGCACCACGCCGAGCGTGAGGAAGGTGGCGAACAGCACGCCGGAGAACACCACCACACCGATGGCCTCGCGGCTGGCCGCACCAGCACCGCCGCCAATAATGAGTGGCGTGACGCCCACAGCAGTGGAGATGGCAGTCATGACGATGGGGCGCAGACGCAGCCGGGCAGCCTCGCGAATGGCCTGCTCGATGGTCCGTCCTGCATCCCTGAGCTGATTGGCAAACTCGACGATGAGGATGCCGTTCTTGGCCGCGAGCCCCACCATCATGACGATGCCGATCTGGCTGTATACGTTCAGCGTCGCGCCCATGAGGAACAGTCCGAGCAGCGCACCGGCGACTGCCAGCGGCACGGTGGCCATGATGATCACCGGATGGACGAAGCTCTCGAACTGGGCGGCCAGCACCAGGAACACGATGAGCAGCGCAAGTCCGAACGTGATCAACATGCCGCTGCTGGCGTCGCGGAACTCGCGCGACTGCCCCCGATAATCGATCCGTGCGATGGCCGGCAGCTCTTCCGCGGCGATGCGCTCCATGTAGTCGAGTGCCTCACCGAGCGGATAGCCCGGCGCCAGGTTCGCCGAGATGGTGATCGATCGCAGCCGGTTGAAACGATTCAGGGCACCCGCCTCGCCGCGCTCAGTGAAGGTGACCAGGGACGAAAGCGGCACCAGTTCGCCGCTGATGTCGGAGCGAACGTAGATGTTGTTGATGTCCTGAGGCGTGGAGCGCTCGGCGCGATCGGCCTGCAGGATGACGTCGTACTCTTCACCGCGGTCGATGTAGGTGGTGACGCGGCGCGAACCAAGCATGGTCTCGAGGGTGCGTCCGACCGTGGAGATGGACACGCCGAGATCCGCGGCCCGGTCACGGTCGACCTCGATGATCAGCTGCGGCTTCACCTCCCGGTAGTCGGAATCCAGGTTCAACAGACGCTCGTTCTCACTGGCCCGCTCCATCAGCCGGTCACGCCAATCCGCGAGCTGTTCGTAGGTGTCGCCACCGATGACGAACTGCAGTTCGGTGGCGAAGCCGCGCTGGCCGAGACCACCCGGCTGAATCGGGAAGGCGCGAACGCCGGAGATCTGACTGAAGCGGCCGAACATCTCGCCGATGATCTCGTTCGCGGAGCGATCGCGATTGCCCCAGGTCTCCAACGACACGATCGCAATGCCGTTGTTCACATCGGCCCCTGAGCCGAAGCGCGGGACGCTGGTGAGCACCCGGTAGGCCTCGCCGCGCTCGAGCAACTCGAGCAGTGGTGCCTCCACCTCACGCATGTAGCGCTGGGAATACTCGAAACTGGCGCCCTCCGGGGCATTCATCAAAACGAAGAAGCTGGAGCGGTCCTCCTGCGGCGCGTACTCGCTGGGCACCATGCGGAACAGCTGGCCGCCGGCAAGCACGACCGCGATGAGCGCGAGGATCACCATGGACGGATGCTTCAGGAGCCAGTCCAGGGAGCTCGAATAGTGGTCCGCGAAGAAGTTGAAGGCGCGATCGACGTAATGCGTCAAGCCGGAGCGGGCCGTGTCCGCCGACAGCAGCTTCGAGGACATCATCGGCGTCAGCGTCAGTGCGACCAGACTCGAGAACACCACGGCGCCCGCCAGCGCCAGGGCGAACTCGGAGAACAGCCGGCCGAGATTGCCTTCCATGAAGGCGATGGGTACGAAAACCGCGACCAGCACCGCCGTAGTCGCAATCACCGCGAAGCCCACCTGCCGTGCGCCCTTGTAGGCCGCAAGCAGCGGCGGTTCGCCCTTCTCCACCCGCCGGTAGATGTTCTCGAGCACGACGATGGCATCGTCCACCACCAGGCCGATAGCCAGCACCAGGGCCAGGAGGGTGAGCAGATTAACCGAGAAATCCATCGCATAGAGGAAGATGAACGCCGCCGTCAGCGAAACCGGCACGGTCAACGCCGGGATGATCATGGCGCGCACGCTGCCGAGGAACAGATAGATCACCAGGATCACCAGCCCGGTGGCGATCATCAGCGTGCGGTAGACCTCGAAGATCGCGCTCTCGATGTAGATGGAGGCGTCGTAGCCGTAGACGATCTCCATGCCTTCCGGGAGCCCAGCGCTGATCAGCGCGAGCTCGTCCTTCACCGCATTCGCGGTATCGAGCACGTTCGCCACCGCCTGCGCGGCGATACCGAGGCCTACCGTCGCCGCCGCATTCGCGCGCAGTTCGCTGCGTTCGTTCTCCGGACCCACCTCCACCCGGGCCACGTCACCGAGGCGGACCAGATAGCCGTCGTCACCGCGGCGCAGCACGAGCTGGCGAAAGTCGTCAGCCTGCGCAAAGCTGCGCAGCACGCGGACCGTGAACTCCCGTTCCCGGGACTCCACCCGGCCCGCAGGCAGCTCCAGATTCTCCCGCCGCAGCGCCGTCTCAACGTCGGCAGAGGTGAGGCCTCGCGCCGCCATGGCCTCGCGGTCGAGCCAGACCCGCATGGCGAAGCGGCGCTCGCCGCCAATGTTGACCCGGGCCACACCCTGGACCATGGCGAGGCGGTCCTGGATGAAGCGATTGGCGTAGTCCGAGAGCTCGAGCTGATTCATGCGATCGCTGGACAGCGACACCCACATGATCTGCTGGGTGTTGGTATCGGCCTTGGCGATCTGCGGTGGATCCGCCTCGTCGGGCAGCTGGTTCATTACCCGCGAGACGCGGTCGCGAACGTCGTTGGCCGCGGCGTCGATGTCGCGGCCAACGTCGAATTCCACGGTGATGTTCGAGATGCCGTCGCGACTCTCCGACGACACGGTGCGGATGCCCTCGACGCCGGCAATGGAGTTCTCGAGCAACTGCGTGATGCGCGTCTCGACAACCTGGGCCGAGGCGCCGAGATAGAAGGTCTGGACCGAGACGATGGGCGGGCTGATGTCGGGATACTCGCGCAACGGCAGGCGGTCGAAGGAGAGCAGACCGAAGGCGATCAGAATCATGCTGAGAACGGCGGCGAAGACTGGCCGCCGAACGGAGACGTCTGAGAGGATCATCCGCCGACCTCCGGCGCCACGGGGGCGCGGTCCCGCATGAGTGCCAGCGCATCGACCTCGCGCTGAACGCGAACTTCACTGCCCTCGCGCAGCCGTAATCCGCCTTCCACCACCACCGTATCGCCCTCCTGGAGTCCGGAGGTGATCTCGGCGACGCCCGGCTGGCGGCTCCCCAATGTGACGCGCACCTGCTGCGCCTTGCCGTCACGAATCCGGAATACGAACTGATCATCACCGCGAGGACTGAGCGCGGATTCGGGCACCATGAGCCCCTGACGCTCGTCACGGACCAGGTCCACCAGCATCAGCATGCCCGGACGCAACAACCGCTCGTCATTGGGCAGCTCGGCGCGGATCGCCACTGCCCGCGTGACCGGATCCACCCGCGGGCTGATCTGCGCCACCTCACCATGGAACACCCGATCCGGCCACGCCGCGGTGCGGCTGCGGATCGTTGCACCGGTACGGAGCACAGACAGGAAACCTTCGGGGACGGAGAAATCGAGTCTTATCGGACGCACATCGTCCAGGGTGGTGATGGTGGTACCGGAGGCGATGCGGGCCCCGGGACTCACTTCACGGAGACCGAGCTGGCCGGCGAAGGGGGCTCGGATCTCGCGTTCCTGCAGCCGCGCCTGAATCGCCTCCACCCTGGCCTCAGCCGCCTCGACGCGCGCCCGCTGCTCATCCCGCTGGGAGATGGCCGCGGAGCTGGTGGCGACCAGGCGCTGCAGACGCTCGAGCTGCTGGCGCTGGTCTGAGAGGTTGGCCTGTGCTTCGGCGAGCTGGGCCCGCTCCTCGGCAGAGTTCATGACCACCAGGAGTTGCCCTGCCTCAACCTCCTCCCCTTCCCGAAACAGAATGCGCTCGATCCGATCGGATACGTTCGCCGTAATCTCGATGGATTCGTTCGCCCGGGTAGAGCCCACCGCCTGCAGCGTATCGACGAAGGGAGCCGTCACGACTTCGGAGACCACTACGGGCACCGGTCCACCGCCGCCGCGTGCTGCAGGCTGGCTCGACTCCTCCTGAATGCGCAGCACCACTGCCACCGCCAATGCGATCACCACCACGCCGATGATGATGGAGATGACGTGCTGCTCGAGGAACTGCTTCATGGGACGGCGCTCGGCGACAACAGAAGTGCTGCAGGCAAGATATACGCCAACAGGGATAATGCGCCCGACCCGGCTGGAGCTGCCGGAATCGAATTGTGCAGTGCGGGTGCAGGGAAAGCCAGCAGCCTTGCCTGCAGCCGGCATGCGGTACACTGCATGGAACGGGCCACAGGAACAGGACGAGTGCGGTGTCCATGCCCGAAAATCTGATCGTCAGGATCCAGCACAGCATCGAGGACATTCCCGCCGCGGAATGGGACGCCTGCGCGTGCCCACCACAATCGCCACGGAATCCATTTCTGACCCACGCCTTTCTGCACGCCGCGGAGGCCAGCGGATCTGCCGTCGCCGAACGCGGCTGGCAGGCCGCCCACGTGTGTGTCGAAGACGCTGCCGGCACGCTGCTCGCGGCGGCACCCGCATACCTCAAGTCCCACTCCATGGGCGAGTACGTCTTCGACCACGCCTGGGCGGATGCGTTCGCGCGGGCCGGTGGGAACTACTACCCGAAACTCCTGAGCGCGGTTCCCTTCACCCCTGCTACGGGCCCGCGGCTGCTGACCCGGGCCGATGGTGAGGCCGGCGCCGTGCTGCGCGACCAGCTCATCACCGGCTGCATCGAGGCCGCTCGCCAGCTCGAGGTGTCATCTCTGCACTTCAACTTCCTAACCCGGCCGGAGTGGGAGCGTCTTGGCGAACTCGGTCTGCTCAAGCGCATGGATCAGCAGTTCCACTGGCGCAACGAGGGCTACCACAGTTTCGACGACTTCCTAGCTGCACTCGCCTCGAAGAAACGTAAGAATCTGAAGCGCGAACGCCGGGAAGCGTTGAGTGAGGGCGTCAGCATCGAGTGGGTCACCGGGGCGGACCTGACAGAGGCGCACTGGGATGCGTTCTACGCCTTCTACATCGACACCGGCGCGCGCAAGTGGGGCCGGCCATACCTGACCCGGGAATTCTTCAGTCGCATCGGTGAGACCATGGCCGACGAGGTGCTGCTGATCCTGTGCCGGCGCGCCGGGCGGTACATTGCCGGGGCCCTGAACTTCATCGGCTCCGATACGCTCTACGGCCGCAACTGGGGCTGTGTCGAGGATCATCGTTTCCTCCACTTCGAGACCTGCTACTACCAGGCGATCGAGTTCGCCATCGACCGGAAGCTGCAGTGCGTCGAGGCCGGTGCCCAGGGCGCTCACAAAGTCGCTCGTGGCTATCTGCCGGCCGCCACCTACAGCGCCCACTGGATCGGTCATCCCGGACTGCGTGACGCCGTCGCCGAGTACCTCCAACGGGAACGCGCCTGGGTCAGCGAGGACATCGACGCAGTCAACGCCCACAGCCCATACAGGAGCTGAAATGCTCGCGATCGAATGCCAGGCCTACGGCCCGCCCGAATCCCTGGTCGTGGTGGAGCACGATGCCCCCGAGCCGGCACAGGGACAGGTCCGCATCCGGGTGCACGCCGCCGGCGTCAATTTTGTCGACGCCCTGTTCGTCTCCGGGGCCTACCAGGTAAAGATCCCGCCACCTTTTGTCCCGGGTAACGAGCTCGCCGGCGAGGTCGACGGTGTCGGCCCTGACGTCGAGGGCATCGCTGTGGGCGACCGGGTCATGGCCCAGGTCGGCGTGGGTGCGTTCGCAGAGCAGGTCTGCGTGCCGGTTCGGGCCGTAAGACCGGTTCCGACTGGCATGTCGATGGAGGCGGCTGCCGCGTTTCAGCTCACCTACGCGACGGCCCTGTACGCACTGCGCGAGCGCGGCGCCATCCGGCCCGGGGAAACTGTCCTGGTGCTGGCCGCTGCCGGCGGCGTGGGGAGTGCCGCGGTGGATGTGGCCCGGCGGCTCGGGGCACGGGTCATTGCCGCCGCAGGCAGCGACGAGAAACTCGAACTCTGTCGCCGCCTTGGCGCCGAGGCCACGATCAATTACGACCGCGAGGACCTGAAGACCCGGGTGCGTGAACTCACCAACGGGGAAGGGGCGGATCTGGTCGTGGACCCGGTCGGGGGCCCCTACTCGGAGGCAGCGTTGCGAGCCACCGCGTGGGAAGGACGCTTCCTGGTGATCGGCTTCGCCGCCGGAGAGATTCCCCGCGTGCCGCTGAACCTTGCGCTGCTCCGCGGCTGCCAGATCGTCGGCGTCGACTGGGGCGCGCTGTCGCGGCAGCGGCCCGAGGAAACCCGGCCCGTGCTCGCCACCCTGGATGCATGGGCCAGCGCCGGCGAGCTGTCGCCGCTGGTCACGCGCACCTGGCCCCTGGCGGAGGCGGGCGCGGCGTTGCGCGCCGTCCTCGACCGTCAGGTGGCCGGCAAGGCGGTGGTCACAACAGCTCGCGGATCTCCCTGAGCTTGGCCTGGACGCGGCGCTGGTTGTCCGGGCCCATGCGAATAAGCTGTTTCTGCGCCGGCAGAAGTGCCTCCAGCTCCGGGTCGGCAAACTCGAACATCACCGATGGTTGTCGCAGTTCGATCTGCCCCGTGACCACCGGCGTCTCGATCAGGAGATCGATGGCGCGGCGCAGCCGGTCTGTTACTTCCACATCCTGCAGACCTAGTTCGCCGTAAGCCTCTTCGAGGAGCGGTTCGGTGAGCCTCAGCAAGGCAACCGTCTGACTGGGCTCGAGCGCGGCGACCACGCCCGCGAGCCGGTCATAGCGGCGATAGCTCTGGGGATTCAGATAAGGCGTATCGTTACGCCGAACCACCGAAAAACTCTCACGCGGCGCCAGGAACGTCACCGGATCACGGCTGACGTTGCCTTCCGCGAGATTCTCGACAACGACGACGAACTTGCGGAGCAGCTCGTCGGTGGCCAGTACGCGATCGATGGAGCCGTCCTCGGTCAGGACCTCGGCCTGATCGCGGACAAAGCGGTCACTGTCGTCCAGCGGCGGCAGCTCAATGGGTTCCGGTTCCGGTGCAGCCTCCGGCTCCGGCTCCGGCTCCGGCTCCGGCTCCGGCTCAGGTGCCTCCACGATGGGCTCCGGGCGCGGCGGTGGCGCCGGATCGGGTTCGGGTTCCGGGATCACCGGAACCGGTCGCGGCTGGGGCGGCTCGTCCGGCTCGCTGAAGAACATGACCCCGGCGATCACCGCAAGAATGATCGCCACGATGGCGATCCAGTGACGCATATCCATGTGTGTGTCTCCCGCACCTCGCTCAGGCCTCTAGACTACCCGCTCTGACGTTGATTCGGCTGACCGCGCGCGCTTCCATTAGACTTCCACTTTTCGCAGCGGCGGCCCCTCGATGGTCTTCGCTGCATCTGACGACGACGGAGTGGCGCAGATGAGCGCGACGCAGTTAAGCACCCGCAGTGTGGCCGACGCCCTCAGCGGGCTCGTTCCCCTGGGTGCACCGCTGCGGATTCAGGGCTGGGTCCGGACCCGACGCACGTCGAAGGGTGGTTTCTCCTTCATCGCGCTCAACGACGGTTCCTGCTTCGATGCGATTCAGGTCGTCGCGGATCAGGCGCTGGCCAATTACGACAGCGAGATCGTCCACCTCACGCCCGGCTGCGCTGTGGTCGTGGACGGTACACTGGTGGCGTCTCAGGGCAAGGGTCAGGACTTCGAAATCCAGGCGCGCGAGGTCGCGGTGATCGGCAACGTCGAAGACCCCGAGCACTACCCGATCGCGAAGAAGCGACATACCTTCGAATACCTGCGCAGCGTCGCCCACCTGCGGCCGCGTACGAACACCTTCGGCGCCATCGCCCGGGTGCGCAACTGTCTCGCGCAAGCGATCCATCGTTACTTCCACGAGCACGGTTTTCTCTGGGTCAACACGCCCATTATCACCGCCAGCGACTGCGAAGGCGCGGGCGAGCTGTTCCGCGTCAGCACCCTCGGTGCGGTCAACCCCCCGCGCACGGCGAACGGCGGCGCCGACTTCGACCAGGACTTCTTCGGCCAGGAGACCTATCTCACGGTGTCCGGCCAGCTGCAGGTCGAAAGCTACTGTCTCGCACTTTCCAAGGTGTACACCTTCGGCCCGACGTTCCGGGCCGAGAACTCCAACACCAGCCGTCATCTCGCGGAATTCTGGATGGTGGAGCCGGAGGTGGCGTTCGCCGATCTCGCCGCAAACGCCACCCTCGCCGAAGATCTTCTGCGGTACCTGCTCACGCGGCTGCTCGAAGAACGCGCGGACGACATGGCGTTTTTCAACGAGCGCATCGATCCGGGGCTGATCGAGCGTCTGCAGCATGTAATCGACTCCTCCTTCGAGCGTGTGCCCTACACCGAAGCGATCCACATTCTCGAGAAGGCACCCCGCAGCTTCGAGTTTCCGGTGGCCTGGGGCAAGGACCTGCAGAGCGAGCACGAACGCTATCTCACCGAGGAGCACGTCGGACGGCCAGTTGTCGTTACCGACTATCCAAAGGCGATCAAGGCCTTCTACATGCGCGTGAATGACGACGACCGCACCGTGGCTGCCATGGACGTACTGGTACCCGGCGTCGGTGAGATCATCGGCGGCAGCCAGCGCGAGGAACGCCTCGCGGTCCTCGATGCGCGCCTGGCCGAACAGGGCCTGGGCGACGAGCTCTGGTGGTACCGGGACCTGCGCCGCTACGGCACGGTCCCGCACGCCGGATTCGGCCTCGGCCTCGAACGGCTCCTGCTCTACGTCACCGGCATGGAGAACATTCGCGACGTGATCCCCTTCCCCCGTGTTCCGAACAATGCGAGCTTCTGAGCGGAGGTTTGTCGGAATAGTCAGCAGCCGGCACACTGGAGGTGAGGCAATGGAGGTTTTGCATCATGACGATTAGTGGATACGGACGCATGCTGCTGACCGCGGGCCTGCTGACATTGGTTGGCGCCTGCGGTGACGGGCGCAGCCTCGACCCAGAGGCGGACTCGGCGCTCGACGAGGCGTTGGAGGAGACTCGGGACGACGCGAGTGAGTACGCCGAGCGGGTCGAGGAGGAGATCGCAGACCGCGACTACGACGCCGAGGTGGAACGTATCACTGCAGAGCAGGCGGAGCGCGAGGCCGCCCTCGCGGAGGAAATGCCTGCCCGCGAAGCAGAAGCCGCGGAGGAAGAAGAGCAGCCGTGACCTTCGTTGTCACTGAGCGCAGGGGCCAGATTCTGACGATCCGCCGCAGTTGACCCGAGCACCTTCCACGCTCCGCCCTGCAACTTGACGCCGACCACCACGCGGCCGACAGCGGCGTGCAGCGGTTCGTCGGAGTCAGCGCGGGTATGCTGACTGACCATAGGCCGCGCGACCTCGCCGGGAGCAGGTAGAGGCCGGGCCGCCAGATCGTGGAGATCACGGGCACTTTCCAGCATCGAGTAGAGCATTGCCCCCGACCGAAGACACCCCACGCCGGGATTGGCGGATCCTGCTCCGGCTCGGACCCTGGCTCGCGCGGCAGCGCCTGCTGATCGGTTATGCCCTCGTGGCGTTCGCCGTGGCACGCCTGCTGGAGGCGGCGGTGCCACTGTTCCTGCGCGAAGTGATCGACCGCATCGACACGGGCAACCCGGCCCTCGTCGGACCGGTGCTCGGCATCGTCGCCTGCGTCCTGGCGCGGCTGTTGGTGGTGTCCAGCGCCCGCATGGGCATCCGCCAGGCCGGCATCAATCTGGTCTTCGACCTGCGCCAGACCTTGTTCGACCGCCTGCAGCGGCAGGGCGCGACGTTCTTCACCCGGCACACCGTTGGCGACATGATGACGCGCGCTGTCAGCGACCTCGGCCTGCTGCGGCGCCTGGTCAGCATGGGCACGATCATGGTCGTGGTGATGGTGTATGCCACCGTCATCGGCTTCGCGGCCATGTTCTATCTGGCGCCGTCGCTGGCGTGGATGGTGGCGCCGCCGCTGCCATTCATCGCCTGGTACGCGGCGCGGGCTGCGAAACGCATGAACGCCAGCTCACGCCGTACGCAGGAGCGTCTCGGTGAGCTCACGGAACGCACCCAGGAACGCTTCGGCGGCATCCGTACGCTCCAGGCCATGGCCCGGGAGGACGCGGAGATCGTCCGCTTCGAGGGGGACAACCGCGCCTATGCCGATGCCTTCCGGGAGCAGGCCCGGGTCGCCTCCGCCATGACCTCGGTGATGCCCACCCTCGCCGCGGTGGCGACCCTGACCGTGATCGGCTACGGCGGCCATCTGGTGCTGAGCGAGCAGATCAGCAAGGGCACGTTCGTCGCGTTCTTCGCCTACGTGGCCATGGTCATCGGGCCGATGCGCAGCATGGGGTTCCTGGTGAACCTGGTGCAGCGCGCGGCGGTGGCCGGGACCCGGGTGTTCGAGGTCCTCGACCTGGAACCGGAGATCGCCGACCGCCCGAGCGGCAACACGCCTGCGCGCATGACCGGTGCGCTCAGCGCCCACGACCTGCACTTCACCCACCCCGGCAGCGAACGACCGGCGCTGGCGGGCATCGACCTCACGATCACAGCCGGTGAGACCGTCGCCGTGATGGGCCGGGTCGGTGCGGGCAAGTCGACCCTGCTCTGCCTGTTCGCACGTCTGCTCGAGGCGCCGGCGGGCAGCGTGCGGATCGACGGCCATCCGGTGGCGGACTGGCCGCTCGAGGAACTGCGGCGGCAGGTGGCGCTGGTGCCCCAGGATGCGTTCCTGTTTGCCCAGCCCATGCAGGAGAACCTGAGCTACGACGATCCGACCCGGGCGCTGGAGCCGATTCTCGGTGCAGCGGAAGCCGCAGACCTGGAGTCGACCATCGCCGAACTGCCCCAGGGCGTCGCCACCCTGATTGGCGAACGCGGCGTGACCCTCTCCGGCGGCCAGCGGCAACGCACCACACTTGCGCGAGGCATCATCCGCTCAGCACCGGTACTGCTGCTCGACGACTGCTTCGCCAGCGTCGACACCGACACCGAAGAGCGCATTCTCGGCCGCCTGCTCGCGGAACGCCGCGGCCAGACCACCCTCATGGTCACCCATCGGGTGTCCACCGCACGCCGCGCGAATCGCATCCTGGTGCTGGAAGACGGACGCGTAGAAGGTTTCGGGCACCACGAGGACCTGCTTGCAAACGGCGGCTGGTATGCCGAGCTGGCGGGGGCACAGCGCGATGCGGCGCTCCGGGCGAAGGCGTCATGACTGTGACCCAGGCCGCACGCTTCGACGCCGACATTTCCGGGCGCATCTTCGACCTGCGCCTGCTCGGGCGCCTGTTCCAGTGGCTCGCGCCCCAGAAGAACCGTCTGCTGCTGAGCACCGTACTGGTCCTGATCACCGCGGTGCTGCAGGTGATGCTGCCGGTCGTACTTTCCCTCGTGGTCATCGACCATCTGCTGATGGGCACGGAGCAGTCGGGTATACCCGACCTCGGTCTCGTCGCTTTCACGGAAGCGGTGGCGGGCGCACTCGGCATTCATCCGCTGCTAGCGGCCTGCCTGCTCTACGGTGGCCTGCAGCTCGCCATCGCCTTCGCGGGCCATGGTCACCGCATCACGCTGGCGGACGCCGTGATCGATGGCCTGGCTGATCTCCGGCGCGCCGTGTTCGCCCACCTCGCGCGCCAGCCGGCCTCGTTCTGGGACCGGGTCGCAGTGGGCCGCGTCACAACCCGCGTCACCAACGACATAGAGTCCCTCTACGACCTGTTGCGCGGCCTCGGCGCCCTCGTGGGAGAGCTGGTCCCGTTCTTCGTCGCCCTGTCCATCATGCTGATGGTGGACGTGGAACTGACTCTGGCGCTGCTGGCCTTTGCGCCGCTGCTGGCCGCTTTCACAATCACTTTCCGCCTGCTCAGCCGGGAACTCTACCGGCGCGCGCGCCAGAGCCTGTCGCTGCTGAACCAGCAGCTGCAGGAAAATCTGGCCGGGCTCACCGTGGTGCAACTGCACGGTCGCGAGCAGGAGAATCTGAACCGCTACACCGCCACCAACAGTCGCCATCGCCGCAACGAGGCGCGAGGCATGCGGCTCGAGACGCTCTACGGCGCCATCAACGACAGTCTCGGTTCGCTGGCGCTGGCGCTCGTACTCTGGCTCGGCGGTCTGGCCGTGTTCGACGACGCGCTGACCCTCGGCGCGGTGGTGCTGTTCACCCGCTATATCGACATGCTGTTCTCACCCATCGTCGCCCTCGGCGAACAGTACAACCAGCTGTTCCGCGCCATGGCCAGCGGCGAACGCATCTTCCAGGCGCTCGACTGGCGTGAGCCCTTCACCGAACCCGAACGACCCGACGCGCTGCCGTCACGGCTCGCGGGCGCTATCCGCATCGACGGTCTCACATTCGCCTACCCGGACGGCCCACCGGTGCTGAAGGACGTGCACCTCGATGTACCTGCCGGCCGCACCCTCGCGCTGGTGGGCCCGACCGGCTCTGGCAAGAGTACGCTGGTGCGGCTGCTGCCACGCCTCTACGAAGTGCCACCGGGAACGGTCTTCATCGACGGCATCGACGTCACGGCCATCGCATCGCAAGACCTGCGTCGCCGGATCGGCATCGTGCTGCAGGACTTCCATGTCTTCTCCGGCAGCATTCTCGACAACATCACCCTAGACGATCCGGCCATCGACCGGACGCGTGCCATGGCTGCGGCAGAGACCGTGGGCGCCAACACGTTCATCGAGGCGCTGCCGCAGGGCTACGACACGCCGCTCGCGGAACGCGGGCGCAACCTGTCCCAGGGCCAGCGGCAGCTGCTCGCCTTCGCCCGCGTGCTGGCGGCGGATCCGGAGATCCTCATCCTCGATGAGGCCACCGCCAGCATCGACCCGGAGAGCGAACGCCTGATCCAGGACGCGCTGGCGCACCTGACCCGGGACCGCACCGCGATCATCATCGCGCACCGCCTCGCTACCGTGATCGACGCCGATGCGGTGGCGGTGCTGGTGAACGGGCGCATCGAGGCCCACGGCAGCCACGCCGAGCTGCTCGAACGCAGCCCCACCTACGCCCGCCTGCACGAAATGCAGTTCCAGGATGGCTGAAACCTGAGCGCTCAGGCGATCTCTCAGGATCCCGCGGCAGATGTGTGCTCCGCGCACAGCCCCAGACGCACGCCCAGAGCAAGCGCCAGGGTGATGGCGATCAGCAGGCAACCCGCCATGAGGGTGGCTCCCGCCCAGCCTGCAGCAAGCCCGGCGAAACCGATGCCGAGGTAGACGAGCTGGGCGCTGCCGAGTTCGCCGAACGACGCCAGGGACGTGATGGTGGCGCGGGACCGATCCCGGATGGCCTGCTGCAGGCGTGCCTGCAGCGAGACGCTGAACACGCCCCAGGCGAAGAACGCCGCGAGCAGGCCGGCGACACTCCACCATCCAGGCAGCGCCGCAGCGGCAGCAAGCGCGCTACCGCCGAACAACATCCAGACCAGTGCGCCGCGGTAGCCGCTGCGCTCGTGAACGGGATCGAGGCGCTCGCTGAGCACCGCGCCGGCGACGTGACCCAGGTAGACGAACGCGAAAATCATCCCGATCTGCGCCAGCGTCGCGTCGCGCTCGCGGAGAAACAGCGGGACGAATTCCTCGTAGGCATTGATCGCGACCGGCGCCAGCGCCAGCGCGACGACCGCGATGAGTACGACGCGGCGGCTGAGCGCCTCGTGAATGCCCAGCTTGAGCTGCCGCAGCATCGCGGGCCGGTCATGCCCTGCTGCGACCGGCCGGCGGTCGGCCGCGAAGAAGCAGCCAGCCACCAGCGCGGATGCGAGGGAAAGCGCAATGCTGGCAACGAGCGGTGCAGCCATGTTCCATTGCGCGACGAAACCACCGATGGCGAGTGCGGTGGCTCCGCCTGCGCTGTGTAGGGCGTTGGTCCGGCCCCAGCAGTGCTGGAAGCGCTCGCGCACGCCCGCCTGCTCCAGGTGCTCGTAAAGCAGCGCCTGACGGGTACCGGAGTGCAGCGCGCTGGCCACGCCCCAAAGGACGAAGCCGGCGAAGAAACCGCTGTAGGTCGGCGCCAGCAACCAGACGGAGAACGCACTCGCCCGCAGCAACGCACCGGCGAGAAGCACCCGATGGCGCGGAAAGCGGTCGGCGAGCACACCGCTCGGAACCTCCGCGATGAAGGCCGCTACGCTCCAGACCATGAACAGCGATGCGATGGCGACAGGGTCGATGCCGCTGTCTTCGATGAGCAGGGCATAGACCGGGTAGATCAGCAGGCACTGCTCCCAGAACGCCCACGGATACCACCAGCGCAGGAACCTGCCCGGCCGGTCACCGGGAGCGGTCATCGGCGTCCGCGCGCTCGGGTTCGATGAGCAGGGTCGCCGCAAGGGCAGGATGATCGCTGAGCGCCTTGCCGCGCCAGCTGTCGCCGTCGCAGAAGTCGACGCCCTCCGGCCCGGCTCCCGGCGTCGACGCAGCGGGCTCACCGCCGGCGAGGACCTCGACGCGGACGTCGGCGCCCGAGCGGATGTAGATGAAATCGCGCTGGCACTCGCGCCAGTCCGCATGGGTCGCATGCACGCCCGAGTTCTCCAGCGCGAGCCGACGCTTGAAGGCGAGCAGATCCGCGTACTGCTCAGGGCGCTTGCCGGGAACGTTGAAGTCACCCGCGAAGACGACCGCACGGCCCGCACTGTGTTCGGCGATCGCGGCCTCCATCTGATCGAACTGGGACAGGCGCGCGGCGTGATCGCGAGCGCCGCTGCCGGCATCGAGGTGCGTAGTGTAGAGATCGAATTCGGCGCCGTTTTCCAGCGTCACGCGTACGCCCAGAAGACCCTTGTTGGCCCAGCAGTCATGGGAATGGCGGACGATGCCGTGGCAGTCGTCGAAGGCGAGCGTCACCAGGGGCTCGATGCGCACCACCGGTCCGGAGAAGGCGTCCTGCGTCGCCAGGACACTCAGACCCGAGTCGTAGGGCGCGCGGTAGCCGAGCGGCCAGCCCACGAACGCGAGCCAGTTGTGCCAGCGCCAACGCGCCTGCGGCCCGCGCCAGTACGCGCCCCCCTCCCAGCGACTGTAGAGGCCGTCGGGCGCGAAATCCTCCTGCAGGACGATGAGGTCGTAGCCCGCGGCGAGTTCGAGCAGACCATCGACCCGCGCCTCGAAATCGCTCCGCGGCAGGTTCTGCACGTTGTAGTTCAGCAGCTCGACCGTTCCGCCGCCGGCTGCAGACCAGGCCGGCAACAGCAGGAACGCGAGAACGAGAAGGCGGCATGGAGTCGGCATGCGGACAGCCTAACCGCCTGTGGCTGCCCTGGCGACGGCCCGGTACCATGCGACGCGCTCCACCACCCGCCACCGTGGACACCCAACCATGTTCGAGCAACTCGAGAGTGCCAGGGTCGGTACGCGCGTGCCGCTCGACGAACTGCTCGCGGCGCTGCGCTTCGATGCGGAAGGCCTGCTCCCGGCCATCGCCCAGCAGCACGACTCCGGCGCCGTACTGATGCTGGCGTACATGAATGCCGACGCGATCCGCGAAACGCTGGCAACGGGTAGGGTGTGCTACTTCTCCAGGTCGCGCCGGACCCTGTGGCGCAAGGGGGAGAGTTCTGGCCAGATCCAGCGACTGGTGGAACTGCGGGTCGACTGCGACGGCGACACCCTGCTGCTGCAGGTGGATCAGACCGGTCCGGCCTGCCACACCGGACGCCACAACTGCTTCTATACCCGCGCGCAGGGAAGCGAGGCCGAGGTGTTCCTGCCGGTGGACATCGACCCGGCTACGCTCTACGGACCGAAGACCTGACGCTGTCGCGACGCATCGCTATACTCCGCGCCCATGACTGCTGAAGCTCGCATCCGTCTGCCGCTCTGCCCGCGATGTCGCCGGCGTTGACCCGCTGTGCCTGACGCTGCGCGCGTGCGCAGTCGCGACCCAGACTGACGGAAACCCATCATGACGCTCCAGCTCTTCGACACCTTGAGCGGCACCAAACGGCCATTCGAACCGCTCGATCCGAACCACGTGACCATGTACGTCTGCGGACCGACGGTCTACAACCGGATCCACATCGGCAATGGCCGCGCGGCGGTGGTTTTCGACCTGCTCTACCGGGTGCTCAAGGCGCGCTTCCCGAACGTCACCTACGCCCGCAATTTCACCGACATCGACGACAAGATCATGGCGGCGGCCGCGCAGGAGGGCGTGGGCATCGATGAACTGACCGAGCGCTATGCGCAGGCCTACGACGACGACGTGGCCGCGCTCGGCAACCTGCCGCCGGACCTGAAACCGCGCGCGACCGGCCATCTGCCCGAGATGATCGCGATGATCGAACAGCTCGTCGCCTCCGGCCACGCCTACGAAGCCGAAGGCCACGTCCTGTTCGCGGTGGAGTCGGACCCGCGCTACGGGCGTCTGGCGAAACGCAGCATCGAGGACATGATCGCCGGCGCCCGGGTCGAGGTGGCTCCCTATAAGCGGCACCCGGCCGACTTCGTGCTCTGGAAGCCTTCGACAGCAGAGCAGCCAGGCTGGGAAAGCCCTTGGGGACGTGGTCGCCCAGGCTGGCACATCGAGTGCTCCGCCATGATCGACAAGCACCTCGGGCGTGTGATCGACATTCACGGCGGCGGCAGCGACCTGAAGTTTCCGCACCATGAGAACGAACTCGCCCAGAGCAGCTGCAGCCACGAAGGTTCCGAACTCGCCCGCTACTGGGTGCACAACGGCATGCTCACCATGGCCGGCGAGAAGATGTCGAAGTCCCTGGGCAACATCGTCACGGTGGCGGGGCTCGTTGGCCAGCACGACGGCGAGGTGTTGCGCTGTGCCCTTTTGGCCGCCCACTATCGCTCACAGCTGGTCTGGTCCGAAGACTCCATCGAGCAGGCTCGCAAGACACTGCTGCGCTTCTACCAGCTTCTCGAAGGCGCGGGTGATCCGGACGCGGATGGCACAGCGGTCCCCGCTGCACTCGACGCAGCGTTGGACGACGACCTCAACACACCAGAAGCGTTCGCGGTGCTGCATCAGCTCGCTGACGAGGTCAAACGGGCGCAGGGGGAAGAGGCCGTGGCAAAAGCGCGAGCGCTCCGGGCTGGCGCGAATCTGCTCGGCCTGCTCGAGCGGCCGGCGGCCGTATTTCTCGCAGACGATACCGCCCGCCGCGCCGCTGCGGCGACGCTGGCGCCCGCGGAGATCGATGCCCGCATCGCGGAACGGGAAGCGGCCCGCAAGGCTCGCGATTTCGCGCGCGCGGACACCATCCGCGACGAGCTGCTGGCCGCGGGCGTCGAGGTCAAGGACAGCAGCGAGGGGCCGAGCTGGAGCTATCGCTGAGCAGGGAGCGAACGTGAAGATCGTCATCGCCGGCGCAGGCATCGGCGGACTCACCGCCGCCCTGGCGCTGAAAAACTCGGGCTTCGACCCCGAGATCCATGAGCGCAGCGATCTCGCGTCGGAGTCGGGTGCCGGCATCCAACTGTCGCCTAACGCAGTCAAGGTGCTGTTCGCGCTCGGCTTGAGAAAGCCGCTGCAAGCCGTCGGTTTCGAGCCGAAGGCGGTGCGCCTGCGCAGTTTCTCTAGCGCCCGCCTCGTCGCCTACCGCCCTCTAGGACTCTTCTCCGCCAACCGCTACGGCGTGCCCTATCTGCACCTGCGCCGCGAAGCCCTGCACGAGGTGCTGCGCACGGCTGTCGCCGAAAGGGGCATTCCGCTTGTGACGGGCAGCCCGGTCCACGACTGCGACGAGACGGACGCCGGCGTCGAGGTTCAGACCGGCTCTGGAACGCTGCGCGGCGACCTGCTGGTTGCGGCGGACGGCATCCACTCCAACCTGCGGGCGCGCTTTGCCGAAGACGAACCCCGCTTCACCGGCATGGTGGCCTACCGGGCGGTGGTAGCGACCGCTGCACTGCCGGCGAAGCTGGTGGAACCCACCGCCACGGTGTGGATGGGCCCCGGCCGCCATCTCGTGCACTACTTCGTTGACCAGGGCGAGCAGGTCAACCTGGTTGCGGTGGTGGAATCCGATGCCTGGCGGGAAGAGTCCTGGCGCACACCTGCCGAGGCCAGCGAGCTGCTCGCCGCGTTCAGCGGCTGGCACCGCAAGGTTCGCACCCTGCTCGAAGCTGCCGGCGACTGCCACAAGTGGGCATTGTTCGAGCGCCCTTCCCTGCCGCGCTGGAGCAGCGCGCGCGTTACCCTGCTCGGCGACGCCGCCCACGCCATGCTGCCTTTCCTCGCCCAGGGCGCCGCCATGGCGATCGAGGATGCCTGGGTCCTTTCGCGGGTGCTCGAGCATCGCGAAGAGGAAGCGCCGGCAACGGCCCTCACGCAGTATCAGCAACTGCGCCGACTGCGCACGAACAAGGTTGCCGAGGCGTCACGGCAGCAGGGCGAGATGTTCCACCTGCATACGCCCGGCGCACGCCTCGCCCGCGACCTGCGCCTCGGCATCGGCTGCCGGCTGCTGCCGGAGATCGCCATGGCGCAATACGACTGGCTGCACGGCTACGATCCGGTACGCGGCTTCCGCTGAGGTCAGCTTGCGCCTCGCACCGCCTTTGGCAGACTAAACCAATCCCTCCCGCACCCTACGGAGCACCGCTCATGTACCTCTCCCGCCCCAGCTGGACCTGGGTCGCCGTCGCCGTGACGCTGCTGCTCGCCCACGCGGCCAACGCCGAGCCGCGTCCCATGACCCACGAGGATCTGTGGCTCATGCCGCGTACCGGGGCCCCAGTGGTGAGTCCCGACGGTCGTCTAGCCGTGGTCTCCCTGACCCGCCCCGCCTACGATAGCGACGAGCAGCGCAGCAACCTCTGGCTGCTGCACGTCGACGGCAGCGAGCCACCGCGGCAGCTGACCTTCACCCGCCGGGGCGAGTCGGATCCGGCGTGGAGTCCGGACAGCCGCATGCTCGCCTTCTCGGCCCGGCGGGAGGACGACGAGGTCAGGCAGATCTGGCTGCTCGACCTGCGCGCGGGCGGCGAAGCGCGACCGCTGACCCGCGTGGTCACCGGCGCGCGCAAGCCGGTCTTTTCGCCCGACGGCACCCGGATCGCCTTCGTCAGCGACGTGCATCCCGACAGCCGCAGCGAGGAGGACAGCCGCCGCATCAAGGCGGAGGAGGAAGACCGCAAGCACAACGTGCTGACCTACACCGGCTTCCCCATCCGGCACTGGGATCGCTGGCTGCCCGAACGGCAGGCGCGTCTGTTCGTGCAGGGGATAGACGGTGTGGATGCCATCGATCTGCTGGCGGATAGCGAACTCGTGCGCAAACCCGGCTACAGCGGCCGCTTCGCCCTCGACAGCGAGGAACTGGACCCGGTCTGGGCACCCGACGGCGAGTCCCTCATCTTCGTCGCCGGGCGCAATCGGCATCGGGCCGCGTTCGACTTCACCCACACGGACCTCTGGCAGGTCCGGCTGGACGGCAGCGAACCGGTACGTCTCACCGGCGAGGACGACCTCGCGGGCGGCGACAACTGGAGCGCACCGGCGTTCACCCCGGACGGCAACCACCTGCTGGCGTTGCGGCGCCCGCGCACCGACCGCGTCTACAACGCAAACCGCCTCGCCGTGCTGCGCTGGCCGGAGGCTGAGCTGCGCGCGCAGATCGAGCTGCCCGACGGCCGTGCGGTCCTGGAGTTCGCGACCACGTCCGATGCCGGCACGGTCTACATGCTTGGCGACGACGCGGGCCACGTGAAGCTCTACCAGGCGGGCCTGGACGACGGCCGCGCTGGCACCCGCGCCGGCACCCGCGCCGGCGGCCGCGCCGAACTCGCCTTCGACATGGATAGGGGCATCTACACCGGCTTGTCCGGTGCACGCGACAGCGAGCAGCCGGTGCTCCTGGCCAGCTATCAGAGCGCAACGCAGCCAGCCGAGGCCGTAAGCATCGATCTCGCCGCGGGCGGTCATGAGGCCCTCACGGCATTCGCTGCGAGCAAGGCTGCAGAGCTCGACCTGCCGCCACTGGAGCACTTCTGGTTCGAGAACGACCGCGGTCAACGCATTCACAGCATGCTGGTGAAGCCTGCCGGCTTCGACCCCGAACGCCGCTACCCGCTGTTCGTGATGATGCGCGGCGGCCCGCACCTCATGAGTCGGGACTACTTCTTCCTGCGCTGGAACTACCACCTGCTCGCCGGCAGCGACCGGGTCGTTCTGCTCACCAACTACGTCGGTTCCACCGGCTTCGGCGAGCGCTTCGCCCAGGCGATCCAGGGCGACCCGCTGCGCGGTCCTGCCGACGACATCAACCAGGCGGCGGACGTCGCCATCGAGCGCTTCGACTTCATCGACGGCTCACGCCAGTGCGCGGGCGGCGCGAGCTACGGCGGGCACCTGGCTAACTGGCTGCAGTCCTCTACCGACCGCTATCGCTGCCTGATCAGCCACGCCGGGCTGGTGAACCTGGAAAGCCAGTGGGCCACCAGCGATGTCGCCTATTCGAGGGAGGTGAATATGGGCGGCCCGCCCTGGGCCATGCCGGAGGTATGGAGCGAGCAGAATCCGATCCGCCATGCGGAGCGCTGGCAGACCCCGGTACTGGTCACAATCGGCGTTCACGACTACCGGGTGCCGCTCAACAACGTCTTGGAGTACTGGACCGCGCTGCAACGCCAGCAGGTGGAGAGCCGGCTGCTGGTGTTTCCCGACGAGAACCATTGGATCCGCGCCGGCCACAACAGCAAGGTCTTCTATCAGGAGGTCGAGGACTGGCTCCAGCAGTGGCTAGAGTGAGATCAGCGCCATCCGACCCGGTCAGCTATGCGCACTGCCTCGGGGTTGTGGACGCCCAGCTCGGCGACGTCCAGGGTATCGAACCTGAGCGTCCCCCACGCCGCCAGCACCGGATCGGGTTCCACTTCCTCGATCACCGGATACTCATGGTTCTCGCGGGCAAACAGCGACTGGGCGGATTCCGAGGCGAGGTACTCGAGAAACCGCACGGCATGCTCGCGGTTGGGTGCATGGCGGGCCACGCCGGCGCCGCCGATGTTGACGTGGACACCACGGTCTTCCTGGTTCGGAAAGAGTACGCCCACCCGTTCCGCCGCGGCCCGGCGCGCGGCATCCTCCGAGGTGAGTAGGCGCACATAGTAGTAGTGATTGGCCAGAGCCAGCTCGCACTCGCCGCTCGCCACGCCCAGGATCTGATCGGTGTCGCCGCCCTGGGGCGGACGGCTCAGGTTCGCCACCAGCCCGCGCGCCCAGGCGCTGGCTTCCTCCGCGCCGTGATGCGCGATCATCGACGCGAGCAGGGACTGGTTGTAGACGTTGGTCGAGGAGCGCACGCAGACGGACAGGCCGAGGTCGGGATC
>SLQW01000173.1 GCA_007131295.1 Pseudomonadales bacterium
ACCAATCTCACCTTCTCCTGGCTGGCCATCACCGGCCCGGTCACCTATGGACTCGTGATCGCGATCGTCGCTGACAACATTTCCGGTGGGATAGCTATTGCGGTGTTCATTGCCTATCTGTCCTCGCTGACGAACGCAGCGTACACCGCGACGCAATATGCGCTGTTCAGCTCGATCATGACCCTGCCCGGGCAGTTCCTGGCTGGATTCACTGGCGCACTGGCTGAAGCAGTCGGCTTTTTCTGGTTCTTCATCAGCTCCGCGGTTATCGGCATACCGGCAATACTGCTCGCTATCTACCTGGCACGACGGCTCAATCCGGACGAGGTTCCACGACCGGGCCGGGTGGGGTGAGCCGGTCGTCCTGCCCTGACTACCGGTTGCCATCATCGCGGCCGGCTCTTCCTTGACTCGGTCCCTGCCCTCTTCTACACAGGGGCCTCGCAACGCGATCTGTGCGCCGAAAAGGGAGCGCTTGCATGGATTCATCCCTGCCCGTGCTGGTGGTGGACGACGCCCGTTTCAGTCGGGCGATCATCACCCGCAGTCTCACCGAAGCGGGGTTCAAGGACGTGCGCTTCGCTGAATCCGGCCCGCAGGCACTGGGAATGCTCGAGGAGCGCTCGGCGGACATCGTCATCTCGGATTGGATGATGCCGGAAATGGATGGGCTCGAACTGACCCGCCGCATCCGCGACATGGACGAGATCCTCGATCACTTCACCTACGTCATGCTCCTTTCCAGCCAGGAAGAAATGACTGCGATCACCCAGGCCTTCGAGCATGGCGTCGACGACTTCATCAGCAAGGCGGCGCTGCGAACCTACCTGCTGCCCAGAGTATGGGCGGCCTGTCGTACCGCCGGGTACAACAATGGCCTGCTGGCACGTAACCGTCAGCTGCGCGAGCAGATTGCCACGCTCGAACGACGCAATATGGTCGATGCGCTCACCGGTCTCGGCAACGAGCGCTTCACCGACCGGGCGCTGTCGGACCTGCTGCGGCAGATTGCTTCCCGGGGCGGTGCCGCATGCGTCATTCTCATCGCCCTTCACAACTATGCGGAACTGGCAGCGAGCCTGGATCCGAGCGACGTCAACCGCGTCGTGCGCGCAGCGGCCTCCAGGCTCGAACACCTGGTGAGGCCGATGGATGTGGTTACCCGGCCGCGCCCCGACACGTTCGCTGTACTGGTGCATCAGCCGAGCATGGACACCTGCAACCGCGAGAGTTTCCGGCGCATCAGAGCCGAACTCGATGGACATAAGCTCGAGACGGCAGCAGGCATTCAGCGGCTGCAGATCGCCATGACGGTCTGTGCCGCGCACGGACCGGACGGCATTCCGACGCCGGACGAACTTCTGGCCTTCGCCAGGGAAAAGTTGCGCGAAGCGGTCCGGACTGGAGAATCCACGGACGGCATCTGGCAGCAGAAGGAGTCCGAGCCCTCATGACGGTACGCATCAACCGGGTCACCACCCGCAGCGGCGACGACGGCCGTACCGGGCTTGCCGACGGCAGCCGGCTGCCGAAGCATGCACCGCGCATGGAAGCCATCGGCACCGTAGACGAACTCAATGCCCTGCTCGGTCTGTTCCGCGCCGCGCTCCCGAGAGGCGAGATCGATGATCTCATCGGCGACGTGCAGCAGCGCCTGTTCGATCTCGGCGGCGGCCTGAGCCTGCCCGGCACCGACCGCTTTCCGCAGGCCGCCGTCGCCGCGCTCGAGCACGCGCTCGCGCACTACAACGCCGGGCTGCCGCCGCTCACGAGCTTCATCCTGCCGGCCGGATCGGAAGTGGTGGCGCGCTGCCACCTCGCGCGCACGGTCTGCCGCCGCGCCGAGCGTTGCCTGACAGCGCTGGCGGAAGCGGAGCCGGGCACGGACGCGCCGGTGCTTCGGGTCTACCTCAACCGGCTGTCGGATCTGCTGTTCGTGCTCGCGCGCTGGCTCGCAAGGGAGGATGGTTCGGAAGTGCTCTGGACACCCCGCCCCGAAGCCGAGTGAGTTGCCTTCGCTCGGGCGCGGCTGCGACGCGCATCGGAAACTCGTCTTCGTTCGACACTCGCTTCGTTCGATGGGGTTGCCTTCGTTCGGCGGCTGCTGCGCAGCCGATCGGAGCACCGCGCCGGGGGCGCGGTACTCCTTCCCACACACCAGCTCGGGGCTGGCGCTCCGATCGGGACGAGCTTCAGAGCAGCAGGCGGCGGATGTCGCCGAGGGCCTGACAGAGCCAGGTCATGAAGCGTCCCGCTTCGGCGCCGTTGATCGCCCTGTGATCGTAGGAGAGCGACAGCGGCAGCATGTCGCGCGGAGCGAAGTCCTTGCCGTCCCACACCGGTTTCTTCGTCAAGCGCGACACGCCGAGGATGGCTACTTCCGGCGCATTGACGATGGGCGTGAACCCGGTACCACCGATGTTGCCGAGGCTGGAGATACTCATGCAGCCACCGCGCATCTCATCGGGCTTGAGCTTCATTTCCCTGGCGCGCCCCCCGAGTTCGGCGATCTCTTCAGCGAGGGCGAAGATGCCCTTCCTGTCCACGTCGCGAATCACCGGAACCAGCAGGCCTTCCGGCGTATCTACCGCGAATCCGATGTTGAAATAGCGCTTGAACACGTAGTGCTCGCCGTCAGCCGCGAACGATCCGTTGAAACGCGGGAACTGCAGCAGCGCCGCCTGCACCGCTTTCATGATGAACGGCAGGGGCGTCAGCTTGACGCCGGCGCGCTCGGCTTCCGCCTTCAGGTCCCTGCGCAGCGCCTCGAGTTCCGTCACGTCAGCTTCGTCGTGCTGGGTGACATGAGGCAGGTTGAGCCAGGAGCGATGTAGATTGCTCGCGCCGGTGCGCATGATCCGTGACAGCGGCTCGACGTCGACTTCGCCGAAGCGGGAAAAGTCCACTTCGGGAATTGCGGGGATGCCCGCGCCGGCGGTACCCGGGCCTGCCTGCATGCGGGCCTTGACGTGGGCGTGGACGTCTTCCTTGAGGATCCGCCCCTTGTTGCCGCTACCCTCGATCCGGGTCAGCTCGACGCCGAGTTCGCGCGCCAGGCGACGTACCGCCGGGCCCGCATAAACCTTGGCACCAGGGCCATCTGCCTCCGCTGCCCGTGGCATCTCGGGCCTTTCCTCGGCCTGCGCGCGCCGGGACGATGACCGGTCTTCATCCTCTTGCTTCTTCTCGTCAACTTCGCCTTTCGCCTCAGGCGCATCCGACATGTCCGGCGAATCCGACACATCAGAGTCGTCCCCAGCGGCCGCCCCCTGCACTTCGAGGCGAGCGATCAGCGTCCCTTCACCGACGTTGTCTCCTTCCGAGACTTCGATGGAAAGTACCTTGCCGGCCTGAGGCGCCGGAACTTCCATGGTCGCCTTGTCTGATTCCAACGCCACCAGGCCCGCGTCTGCTTCGACCTCGTCGCCGACCGCGACCATCACCTCGACCACAGTCACATCGGATGCGTCACCTACATCCGGAACCTTGACTTCGACCTCCCGCGTGGCGCTGCCACCAGCCTGCTTCCGCTCCTTTGCCTTCGACCGCTTCCCGTCAGCTTCTTCTTCGGAAGGCTCGGCATCTTCTTCGTCAGCAGCTGCCCTGTCGCGCTCGTCGCTCCGCTCTCGATCCCCGCCACCGTCTTGTTCGTCGCTATCGTCGTGGTCTTGCGCTTCGCCCTGCTCCTGGGCTGCACCGTTTTCCTCGACCTCGATCTCAGCGATGACGTCACCTTCGGCACAGGTATCACCAACGGCCACACTAAGGCGCTTGACCGTACCGGCCTGCGTGGACGGAACCTCCATGGAAGCCTTATCCGACTCGATCACGATCAGAGCGTCGTCGAGGGCGACCTGATCACCTTCGGAGACGCAGAGTTCGATGACCTCCACCTCTGAAACATCGCCGATGTCCGGAATGCGGACCTGTTCGATGCTCATTTCAAGGCGACTCCTTGCTCATACCGTTACAGGATCCGGCTTCTCCGGATCGATGCCGAAGTGGCTGATGGCAGCGCTCACCTCGGAGCTGGCAATCACCTGCCGGTCGGCCAGAGATTTCAGCGCCGCCACGACGATGAACCGCCGGTCGACCTCGAAGAAGTGTCGCAGCTTCTCCCGCGTATCGCTGCGTCCGTAGCCGTCGGTGCCGAGTACGCGGTACGGGTGCGGCACCCACTCGCGGATCTGATCAGCAAACGCCTTCATGTAATCAGTGGCGGCGATCACCGGCGCCTCGACCTCACCGAGGCATTGCGTTACCCAAGGCACCCGGGGCTCCTCTTCCGGATGCAGCAGGTTCCAGCGCTCCACAGCGAGACCGTCCCGTCGCAGTTCGTTGAAGCTTGTCGCGCTCCAGACGTCCACTGCGACGCCATACTCCTCGCGAAGGATCTGCGCCGCGGCACGCACTTCGAGAAGTATGGTGCCGGAGCCCAGAAGCTGCACCGCCTTGGAACCTGCGCGAGCCGTCTGAGAGTCGGCCTCGAGTCGGTAGAGCCCCCGAATAATGCTATCGGCACAGTTCGCAGGCATCTCCGGCTGCACGTAGTTCTCGTTCATCACGGTGATGTAGTAGAAAACGTCGTCCTGCTCCACGTACATGCGCCGCATGCCTTCACGGATGATCACCGCGAGTTCGTAGGCATAGGTCGGATCGTAGGCGATGCAGTTCGGAATCGTGGCGGCGAGCAGGTGGCTGTGGCCGTCCTGATGCTGCAGCCCCTCTCCGTTCAGCGTTGTGCGTCCGGCAGTGCCACCGAGCAGAAAGCCGCGTGCCTGGATGTCGCCTGCCGCCCAGGCGAGATCACCGATGCGCTGAAAGCCGAACATGGAGTAGAAGATGTAGAATGGCACCAGCGGAAAATCGTTAGAGCTGTAGGACGTGGCCGCAGCGATCCAGGCCGACATGGATCCCGCTTCATTGATCCCTTCCTCGAGCACCTGGCCATCCGCGGTTTCCTTGTAGGGAGCGATGGCGCCCGAATCCACCGGTTCGTAGAGCTGGCCCGCGGACGAGTAAATTCCCAACTGACGAAAAAGGCCCTCCATGCCAAACGTGCGCGCCTCGTCTGGAATGATCGGCACGATGCGGTCCTTAAGCTCCTTGTCCCGCAAAAGCGTGCTGAGAATGCGGACAAAAGCCATGGTGGTGGAAATCTCGCGGTCGCCCGAGCCTTTGAGCACGTTCTCGAAGCGCTCGAGTTCGGGCACCGGCAGCTCCGCGCTCTGCTTGCGACGAGTGGGAATCTCACCACCGAGCTCCTCACGCTGGCGGCGCATGTAGACCATCTCCGGACTGTCCGCCGCCGGCCGGTAGTAAGGCACCTCCTCGAGCTGGGCATCGGTGAGGGGAATGTTGAAGCGGTCGCGAAAGTGTTTGAGATCATCAAGGCCGAGCTTCTTGGCCTGATGCGCGGTGTTCTCGCTCTCCCCCGACTCCCCCATGCCGTAACCCTTGACAGTCTTCGCCAGGATCACCGTCGGCTCACCCTTGTGGTTCACCGCAGCATGGTAGGCAGCGTAGACCTTGTAGGGGTCGTGGCCACCGCGATTGAGCCGCATGATGTCGTCGTCCGACAGATGCTCCACCATCTTCAGCAGGTCCGGGTCAGTACCGAAGAAGTGTTCCCGCGTGAAGGCACCGCCCTTGGCCTTGTAGTTCTGGTATTCGCCGTCGACGGTCTCGTTCATCCGCTGCAGCAGCTTGCCATGCTCGTCGCTCTCGAACAGCGGGTCCCAGTGGCGCCCCCAGATCACCTTGATGACGTTCCAGCCGGCGCCCCGGAAAACGCCTTCGAGTTCCTGAATAATCTTGCCGTTGCCGCGTACGGGTCCATCCAGGCGCTGAAGGTTGCAGTTGATCACGAAGATCAGATTGTCGAGGCCTTCGCGGCCGGCAAGCGAGATGGCGCCCAGCGACTCTGGCTCATCGCACTCACCATCGCCGAGGAAGGCCCATACCTTTCGGTCATGCCTCGGAACAAGGTCCCGGGCATCGAGGTACTTCATGATGTGGGCCTGGTAGATGGCCATGATCGGCCCGAGCCCCATGGATACCGTCGGGAACTGCCAGTAATCCGGCATCAACCACGGATGCGGATACGACGACAGGCCTTGCCCGTCCACTTCCTGGCGGAAGTTGTCGAGCTGGGCCTCGCTCAGACGACCCTCGAGGTAGCTACGGGCATAGATACCCGGTGAACTGTGGCCCTGGAAGTAGACGAGATCACCAGAGTGTTCTTCGTTCGCACCGCGGAAGAAATAGTTGAAGCCGACGTCGTAGAGCGTTGCTGACGAGGCAAAGCTGGCGATGTGCCCACCAATACCCGGATCTTCCTGGTTCGCACGCATCACCATGGCAAGTGCATTCCAACGGATCAGAGAGCGAATGCGACGATCCATGAAAAGGTCGCCGGGCATGCGCGCCTCGCGCGTCGGGGGAATGGTATTCCGGTACGGCGTGGTGATCGTGTAAGGCAGCCGCGCTCCGGTCTGGGTCATACGCGCCGAGAGCCGCTCGAGCAGCACATTCGCCCGCCCGGGACCCTGAAACTCGAGCACCGACTCGAGGGCATCGAGCCACTCCCGAGTCTCGGCAGGATCCTCGTCCTCTATGCCCCTGGGAAACGCCATGACGATGACTCCTAGCAATCGCGGCGGCCATCCGCCGTCGCGAACTCAATCGACTGCCCGTTGCCCCAACCAAGCCGCTCCGCGAACACCGCTGGCATCTCCGAACCGAGCCGGCTCAATGCGCGTACGCACGCGGTCGCTGAACACGAAGCGATCCCAGCAACGGGGGAGCACATCATAAAGCATGCGCACCTGAGATAGCCCGCCGCCGAGCACGATGACATCAGGATCCAGGACGTTGATGACGATTGCGAGCGCGGCGGCGAGCTGCCACTGATGCAGTTCGAGCGCCGAACGCGCAAGCAACGCCTGCGCTGCACCAGCGTCCTCTGCGAGCGCGACCAGCGCCCGCGCGTCCGCCACCTCGCACCCGAACGCGCGGGCGGTTGTGGCCAATCCCGGTCCGCTCAGCCAGGTCTCGACGCAATCCTGTCTGCCACAGTAGCAGCGCCGCGCAGGCAGGGCAGCGAGCCGGTCGCGAACGGCTTCCGGCGCGCCCGCCAACGCGGGCATGGGATTGTGGCCCCACTCCCCGGCAATGCCGTTGGGCCCCGCCAGGAGCGCACCGTTCACGACTATACCGCCACCAACTCCGGTGCCGAGGATGACCCCGAACACCGTGCCCGCACCCGCACCGGCGCCGTCGGTGGCCTCGGACAGGACGAAGCAGTCCGCATCGTTGGCGACGGCGACCGGATTATCCAAGCGATCGGCGAGATCCTGAGGCAGCGGGCGACCGTTGAGCCAGGTGGAGTTGCAGTTCTTCATGAGCCCTGTTTCCGGAATCACCGAGCCGGGCGTGCCGACGCCGATACTCGCCAGGGCGCCGCAGGCCGCCTCTGCCCGGTCGCGCAGGCCAGCGATGGCATCGAGTGTTTGCCCGTAGTCACCATGAGGCGAAGCGATGCGCTCGCGGAAGACCTCCCTCCCGTCGGCCGCAAGCACCAGGGTCTCGATCTTGGTACCGCCGACATCGATCCCGAGATGCATCAGAGTGCGCCTGCCAGCTCGGCACACAGCGCTTCCGCACCTTCGATGACTCGCGGACCCGGCCGCACCAGCAGATCCGGATCCATGTCCAGGACCACCGTCCCCAGAGGCAGCAATATGCCGGACGGAAGGGGCGCACCACTCAGATTCAGCACCGCGTCCAGCTCCGCCGTCAGCAGACGCTCGCGCGACAGCTCCACCACGGGGCCAGCCGTGGTCGCAAAGGGATTGGCGGCGCCGCAGTGGGCGAGGACATCCGTGAGGAAGTGATCCCGAGCCAGCGTCAAGGGAGGCTTGCTCGCGATCAGGGGCAGCACCTGACGCGTCGGCGCAGCAGAAATGCCGGATAGGGCGTCGATACGCCCGCGGAGATCCTGCGCGAGGTCTCCTCCGCCCCCCAGAATATCCGTCAGCACCGCGAGCTCCCGAGCGATGTCAGCGAGGCTGCGAGGCTCGGAGACGTATACGGGTGCCCCGAGTGACTCCAGGCGCCTGAGCCGTGAGGGTGTCAGCGTCGCTCCCCAAACCAGAATCCAATCGGGCCTCGCCGCCACGAGCGCCTCGAACGACAGCGTAAAGGCATCACCCACGCGCGGAACGTTCTGCGCACCGGGAGGATGGTCGGCATACGCGACCGTGGCCACCACCTGCGCACCATGGCCGAGCGCGAACAGACTCTCCGCGAGGTGCGGCGAGAGCGCGGCGATCCGCTCCGGGGGCCGCGGCGGGACGTCGATATTCCGGCCCCAGCCGTCGACCGGGGTCGTCGCGCCGACGGCGGCGCTGCAGAAAAACAGCACAAGCCCCGCGCACAGCATCCTCATGCAGCGATCGCCCGCCAGAGCCGGTTCCAGTCGAATGCGGGCCCGGGGTCGGTCTTGCGCCCGGGCGCGACGTCGGCGTGGCCGACGATGGCGCCATCCGCGATGGCGCCGTAGGCCTGACGCAACGCGAGCACGGCGGCGGCCAGCGCCTCGTACTGCGCATCTGTATACGGCGTGGTGTCGGTGCCTTCGAGCTCGATGCCGATGGAGAAGTCGTTGCACCCGCTGCGGCCGCACCAGGCCGAGACTCCGGCATGCCAGGCCCGACGATCGAACGGGACGTACTGGGTTATGGCGCCGCCGCGGTCGATCAGCAGGTGCGATGAAACGCGCAGGTCGCAGAGTTCCGCCAGTTCGGGATGGACCAAAGGATCGATGGCATTGCAGAACAAGGCGTCGATCAGACCCGTTCCGAACCGTCCCGGCGGCAGGCTGATCCCATGAATGACGATCAACTCGGGAACAACGCCTGGGGGGCGCGCATCCTGATTCGGCGAATCGCAGCGGCGGGTGCCGAGCAATCGGTGGACGACCACGCGCCGCTGCCCGCTCGCGTCACTTCCGCTCATGTCACACTCGTCTGCGATCGGCATCACCACTGCGCCGGAGCGTAGCATGGCGAGCAGGAGCAGGGCAGGATACGCAGCTCCGCCACTGCGACGCGTATCCGACATGTTCGAGCACCCTCTTTCTGCTGCGGCCGTTCGCGCCGACGTCGCCGCCGCCCTGGCCGAAGACGTGGGCGACGGTGACGTCACCGCCGGCCTCATCGCTGCGAACACCCTGGGCACGGCAGACGTAGTCACCCGTGAAGACGGCGTCTTCTGCGGCCGGCCCTGGGTGGACGCCGTGTTCGCAGAGCTCGAGGGGAACGTCGAGATCGCCTGGCAGGTGAGCGACGGGCAGCGGATCCGCGCTGGAGAGCTGCTCCTGACCCTCTCAGGCTCGGCGCGGACCATCCTCACAGGGGAGCGCACGGCGCTGAATTTCATGCAGCTTCTCTCGGGAACGGCGACTCAGGCGCGCGCCTACGCGGACCTGGTGGCAGGGACTGGCCTCACCGTCCTGGACACCCGCAAGACCCTGCCCGGACTGCGCGAAGCACAGAAGTACGCCGTCCTTTGCGGCGGCTGTCGCAATCACCGTATGGGCCTGTTCGATGCGTTCCTGATCAAGGAAAACCACATCGCTGCGGCCGGCTCGATCGCTGACGCGGTGGCTGCCGCCCGCAACCAGGCGCCCGGTCGCAGTGTGGAAGTAGAAGTGGAGAATCTAGACGAGCTCGACCAGGCCCTCGCGGCCGGCGCCGACGTGATCATGCTCGATGAGTTCGACCTCGAGGCGCTGCGCAAGGCGGTTGCCAGGGTGGCCGGGCGTGTGCCTCTGGAGGCTTCCGGCAGCATCGACGCCGACCGGCTCGGCGAGATCGCTGCCACCGGGGTAGACTACGTTTCCGTCGGCGCGCTGACGAAACACGTGCGCGCGCTGGATTTGTCACTGCGCATGCGAAATTGAAGGGACACGGAGCCGTGAACCAGCAGGAAGGACTCGAGACGTCACCCCCGATCGAACCATCCCAGAAGGGCCGGTCGGATGATTTCCATCCCTGGCGGCTGCTCGGGGCCCTGGCCATGGTGCTGCTGGGGCTGGCCGGCATCGCGGCCCTGGTGGACTTCCTGGTTCTGGGCTGGTGACGCGCCCGGCACCGGGCGCGTTCGAGCTGGTGCCGGAACGCGGAATCGAACCGCGGACCTACTGATTACGAATCAGTTGCTCTACCGACTGAGCTATTCCGGCGGAAGGCGGCGGAGATTATACGCCCGTGCAGGCCGAAGCAACCGGCGTCAGGGGAAAGTCCGCGTCAGCGTCGTACCGGTGCCGGCGTCTGTTGCCGTAACCGTGTAACACGGTGCGGTACAGCCGTCGTCCACCGTCACGACGTAGGTGACGGTGGCGCCGTCCTGATTCGGCTGCCAGCCCGTATTCGTGGGTCCGTCGCCCGGCTCCCAGTCCTCATCAGAATAGGTCCCCGTGCGCAGCCGGAAGTCCTCCTGGAACACCCGCATGGTGGAGATGTTTTGCGACAGCACGCCTTCGCGAGCGGTTTCGATGTAGCCCTGGTACAGCGGCACCGCGATGAATGTGAGGACCGCGATCAAGGCGACTACGATCATCAACTCGATCAGCGTGATTCCCTGCTGCCGTTTCATGTCGTTGCGTCTCCCGCTGGTGATCATCGAAAGATTAGCAGACCTCGATCCGCCTGCCCCTGGCATCACCGCCGCGTTCCGGCCGCAGTCGCCTGCTGCAGCGCCCGGTACTGTTCCGACCGCTGCACGACACGGTCGATCGCCGCCCCGCAGCGCGCGATCTCATCGGGATGGGCGGCCCGAACGGATTCAGGGATGAGTTGGTAGAACCCGCGCGCAGCGCGCAGGTTGTTGTAGGCCGCAAAGCGGCAGACCCGGAACCATTCCTCGCTCATGGCCTCCGCCACCGGCTCCCACTGCCCGGCGGCGTCGCGGTGATACGCGAGCGCCCACCAGAGCTGCGGGCCCATGGGCCGACGTTCGAGCCCACGCTCGAGCAGCGCGATGCGATCTTCCACGCTGCCGTGCCCGGTTTCTTCGAGGAAAGCCGCGTACTGTACGTAGATCATTTCGTTGTAGGGACTGCCCGCGAGCGCTGCCTCGAAACGGTCGATGGCGAAGCGCTCCACCTCCTCCGGCAGATCGCCGCCGCGTTCCGCACGCATGACCGCCAGCAGGTGCGCCTGAGAGAAGGCCGGCATGCCGTACCCCAGTCCGAAGGCCTGCAGGCGCTCTGCCCAGCGCGCCCGCTGCTGGGCGGAGAGGTCGAGCGGCGCGACGCCCGGAAAAGGCGAGTGCTGCGCGCTCAGCGTCAACTGAGCCAGCACGTGACCGCCCGCTTGCAGCCACAGCAGGCCGAGCAACCCGAGGGCAGCGAAGGAGGCCAGGCGCAGCGGCCGGGCCGCCTCGCTTGCCTGATCGACAGCCGCTGCTGCAGTCGCGGGCGCGGATGCTCCCCGGAACGCCACGCTGATGCCGATCACGCCCGCCACCAGGGTGATGTTCAGAAGAGCCGCGTCGAACAGGGGAAAATTGATGAAGGCGTGCGCGAGGACCACGCCCACGCCGAGCAGCGCAGCCTGGGCCAGAATCAGGTCACGGCGCGACTCGCCGCCCTCGGTTCCCGCCCAGAGCCGCCACGCCACCCGACACCAGCTGAAGGCGCACAGCAGCGCGAAGGCCAGCAGGGCCACCAGCATCGGCGGACCTGCCTCTATCAGCAGCTGCAGGTAGTCGTTGTGAACGAGTACCCCATGGGTGCCGTCGCCTGCTTGCCGCATCTGCGGGTAGAGCAAAGCGAAACCGCCGAAGCCGAGGCCGGTGAATCCGGCCAGAGGCAGCATGCTCCAGGCCGCCGCTCGCAGCGCGTCCCGCGTCGAACCGGTACCGAGATCCTGCTCGAGCGCTGCCAGGCTCAACCTGGCGGCAGACCCCGATTGGCGGAACGTGGCCCACTCGGGAAACAGCCATGGCAGCGCATAGACGACCAGCATCAATAACGGTAGCAGCCCTAGGCGCCAGTCCCGCTGGACGACGGCCAGAATCGCTGCGGCCGCCACCAGCAGCGCCATGCCGGCCCGGGCGTTGAGGCCTTGCTGGATCAGCAGCGCTGCCGCCAATGCCAGGCCGATGAGACCCAGGAAGATCGCACTCCTCGACCGCTCGAGCTCGAGGGATGGTCGCTGGATGACAGCGACCGCCATGGCGAGCACGCACAGCACGACGATCCGGTCTGCGAGAACATTGGGATCGTGCCCCAGACCCCGATACCCCATGGGATGGGTGAGCGCGACGCCAGCCAGCCACAGCGCGTGCAAACCCGCCGGCAGGATCAGCGCCACGAGCAGGGCCAGCGCGAAGCCCTGCTGCCAGGCGAGGCGCGCCACCGGAACCAGCAGCAGCGCCGACCACCACATCCAGGTGCTGCGGAAACTGAACTCCGGAACCATGGCAGAAAGCTGGACGATGCCGAGCCACAAGGCGACGCCCGCTGCCGCCGCAAGCACGACTCCGTGAGCCCGCAAACCTTCCAGCTTGAGGAGTTGCTGCAGCGCGATACCGGAGGCAATCAGCATGAGCAGGGCCGACCACATCAGCCAGGCCACCTGGCGGCCACCGGTGTAGCCCATCACAAGTGCCTGGGCGAGCGCGACCAGGACCAGCATTCCGGCGACGACGCTGCGCGATGGGGCCATGGGTGCATCGAGGGTGGTCATGGCGTTCTCTCAGCGTCCGTTACCGAAATCCAAAAGGATGGCACTAAGGTAGAAACAGAAAGGGGCGGACATTGCTGCCCGCCCCTTGCTGTGCCTGGCGATGCCGGGCATCGCAGCAACGTCTTAGATGTTGGCGAAGCTGATCTCCGCGGAGCGAATGTTCAGATCACCGTAAGCATCGTGGCAGACGTTCCAGACGCGGTTACCGGTATCTGCACCGATACGAACGGCACCCGGCGCATTATCCGCGTCATCGTCGCAATCGTTACCCGTGCCCGAGAGGAACGCGGCACCACCGTTGGGAGCCGAACCGGCACCACCCATGGCCTCGATAATTGCGACAACTTCGAGATCGCTGAGGAAGCTGTTGATATCCTGACCGGTGATGGCCGCACGGGATTGCACGCGACGCAGTTCGTTCTCGATGAAGCGCGTGACCGAGTCGTAGTTGGACGTGACCCGAGCCATGTTGGCGTTGCGGATGTAGTTCTGGTACGCCGGCAGCGCGACGGCCGCCAGAATGCCGATGATCGCAACCACGATCATCAGTTCGATAAGCGTAAAGCCCTTCTGCTTAGTCTTCATATCGGTGTGACTCCGTAATCCGAGGGTGACTTGACAACCGGACCGGAGCCCTTGCTCCCGGCCTTCGAGCAAGACATCAGCAAACGGTGTGCCACATCTCGAAAAACACCTAACTATCTGTTTTTATTCATCTTTAAAAGTGGCCCCCGAAGTGACGCTGAACGTCACCTGAAGGCCGGAAGTGACCCTTCCCGTCACTTCGGGTCAGAAAGTGACGCAGAGCGTCAGCTCCCGACGTGGCTGCGAAGGGCTGAACCGCCTTCAGCGAGTCACTTGAGTCGACAACTTCCGGAACTCGTGACTACACTCATTCAAACGCCTGAAACGCCGAACTTTTGTAAAGGCGGTCGGCGTTCCTCCCTCGACCCGGCGATGTGAGTGCCCATGGCTTCCAACACCGTACCCTTGAGTGGTCTGGCCAGACGTCTGGTTCAGGACGGCATTCTGCAGGGCGAGATCGCCCAGAACGCCGCCGAGGAAGCCCGCAGGGACAAGGTTCCCTTCGCCACCTATCTGGTCAAGAACGAGCTTGCCACCGGCCGCGCCATCGCCGCCTCCGCGTCGCTGGAGTTCGGCGTACCGTTGTTCGATCTCGACTGCATCGACATGGAGCTGATCCCCAAGGATCTGGTGGCGGACAAGCTCATCCGCGCCCATAACGCCTTGCCCCTGGTCCGTCGGGGCGTGCGTCTGTACGTAGCGGTTTCGGACCCCACGAATCTGCAAGGCCTCGACGAGATCAAGTTCCAGACCGGCGTCAATACAGAACCGGTGCTGGTAGAGGAAGACAAGCTCGGACGGATGATCGAGCGCTTCCTTTCCCGCCAGGAAGAAGAGGCGTTCGACGACATCGCCGATGCCGATCTCGACGGCCTCGACATGGAAGCGGTCGACGAGGATGCCAAGGACGAGATCGACGCCACCAAGGGTGCCGACGACACGCCTATCGTCCGCTTCGTCAACAAGATGCTGCTCGATGCCATCAAGGGCGGCTCATCGGACATCCATTTCGAGCCCTATGAGAAGAGCTATCGGGTGCGTTTTCGCACCGACGGCATCCTGCATGAGGTGGCCAAACCGCCCCAGACCCTGGGGGTGCGCCTCGCTGCCCGGCTCAAGGTGATGTCGCAGATGGACATCTCCGAGCGCCGTGTGCCCCAGGACGGCCGCATCAAGATGAAGATCTCCAAGTCCCGTGCAATCGACTTCCGCGTCAACACCCTGCCGACCCTGTTCGGGGAGAAGGTGGTGCTGCGGATTCTCGATCCATCCAGCGCGAAGATGGGGATCGACGCCCTGGGTTACGAAGAGGATCAGAAGCAGCTCTATCTGGACGCGCTGAATTCCCCCCAGGGCATGATCCTGGTCACCGGCCCCACCGGATCCGGCAAGACGGTCTCGCTCTACACCGGCTTGAACATCCTCAACACCAACGAGCGCAACATCGCAACAGCCGAGGATCCGGTGGAGATCAACCTGGAAGGCATCAACCAGGTGAACGTCAACCCGCGGGTCGGCCTGGACTTCGCCGCCGCGCTGCGGTCGTTCCTGCGCCAGGATCCCGACATCGTCATGGTGGGTGAGATTCGCGATCTGGAGACCGCCGAAATCGCCATCAAGGCGGCGCAAACCGGGCACATGGTGCTGTCCACGCTGCATACGAATTCGGCCCCGGAAACGCTGACCCGGCTGCGCAACATGGGCGTGCCCTCGTTCAACATCGCCACCTCGGTGAACCTCATCATCGCCCAGCGTCTGGCCCGACGCCTGTGCAACCACTGCAAGCAGCGCCAGGAAGTGCCACGAAACGCACTTCTTGAACTAGGCTTCAGGGAAGACGAAGTGGACGGCCTCGAACTCTATGAGGCCAACCCCAAGGGTTGCGACAAGTGCACCGGGGGCTACAAGGGTCGGGTCGGGATCTACGAGGTGGTGAAGGTCACCAAGCCCCTGCAGCGCATCATCATGGAGGACGGCAACGCGATCGAGATCGCGGACGCTGCCCGCGCCGAGGGTTTCAATGATCTGCACAGATCCGGCCTGCTGAAGGCCAAGCAGGGTGTGACCAGCCTGGCAGAGGTCAGCCGCGTGACCATGGGTCACTGAACGAGGAACCGAGGACATGGCCGAGAGCGCCGTATTCAGCTACGAAGGCACCGACCGCAAGGGGAAGCGGACGAAGGGCGAGATCCCCGGCACCAATCCGCAGGCGGTGAAGGCGGAACTGCGCAAGCAGGGCATCAACGCGATCAAAGTCAAGAAGAAGAGCGAGGGCCTCTCATTCCTCAACTTCGGCGGCAAGATCAAGCCGGTCGACATCGCCCTGTTCACCCGCCAGATGGCCACCATGATGAAGGCCGGGGTGCCGCTGGTGCAGTCCTTCGACATCGTCGCCGATGGCGTCGACAACAAGAAGCTCAAGGAGCTGATCCGCTCGATCCGCGACGACGTCTCGGCGGGCAACGCGTTCGCCGCGTCGATCCGCAAGCACCCGGACTACTTTGATGACCTGTTCTGCGATCTGGTGGATTCAGGCGAGCAGTCTGGTGCGCTGGAAACCATGCTGGACCGGATCGCCAACTACAAGGAAAAGACCGAGGCCCTGAAAGGCAAGATCAAGAGCGCGATGACCTATCCGATCGCCGTGATCGTGATCGCATTCATCGTCTCCGGGATTCTGCTGATCAAGGTTGTGCCCCAGTTCGAAGAGATCTTCCAGGGCTTCGGTGCGGAACTACCTGCGTTCACCCAGTGGGTGATCGGCCTGTCGGAGCTGGCGCAAGCGTACTGGTTCCTCTTCGTCATCTTCATCGGCGTCGCGATTTACGGCTTCGGGCAGCTGAAGAAACGCTCCGTGAAGGTCCGCAATGCGGTGGACAAGGCGTTGCTCAAGGCGCCCATTGCCGGCGACATCATCATGAAGTCGTCGGTGGCGCGCTTCGCGCGCACGCTGGCGACGACGTTCGCTGCCGGGGTTCCGCTTGTCGACGCCCTGAAGTCCGTGTCGGGAGCCACCGGCAACGTCGTGTTCCGGGACGCAGTGGACAAGGTGGCGGTGGACGTCGAGGGCGGTACTCAGCTTACCTTCGCCATGCGCGCTACCGGGGTCTGGCCGAACATGGTGCTGCAGATGGTGTCCATCGGCGAAGAGTCCGGCGCACTCGATGAGATGCTGGACAAGGCCGCCACCTATTACGAAGAGGAAGTGGACGCGGCGGTGGATGGTCTGACCAGCCTGATGGAGCCGCTGATCATGTCCGTGCTCGGGGTGCTGGTGGGTGGTCTCATCATCGCCATGTACCTGCCGATCTTCCAGCTCGGTGCCGTGGTGGGCTGATGCAGGGACTGCTGTCAAACCAGCACCGTAACGGCCCGGCCACCCGATCGTGACGGAAACTGCGCCCGGGCTGCTGGCAGTAATGCCGGCCTGGCTGTACTGGGCCGCTGCGATCTGGCTCGGCGCCTGCGTCGGCAGCTTTCTCAATGTCGTTGCCCACCGCCTGCCCATCATGATGCAGCGCCAGGAGACGCTCTGGGCCCGGGAGGCGCTGGAGCTCGAGGGCGATGCGGAAGCAGACGCCGGCGAAACCTACAACCTGCTCGTCCCACGCTCGCGCTGTCCCCACTGCGGCCACGCCATACGCGCCCACGAAAATATTCCGATTGTGAGCTGGTTTCTGCTGCGCGGCCGCTGCTCTGCCTGCGGCGCCGGTATTTCTCCACGTTACCCGCTGGTGGAAGCCGCTACCGCGGCCGCTACCTGCATCGTGGTCGCGCTGTTCGGGCCGACCTGGATGGCCCTGTGGGCGCTCCTGTTCACCTGGTCGCTGATCGCCCTGACGCTGATCGATCTGGACACCCAATTGCTACCGGACAGCATCGTGCTGCCGCTGCTCTGGCTCGGCCTGCTCGTGAACGTCGCCGGCGTATTCGCGCCGCTGGCCGACGCGGTGATCGGTGCCGCCATCGGCTACGGCGTGCTCTGGGCGCTGTACTGGGCGTTCAAGCTGCTCACCGGCAAGGAAGGCATGGGCTACGGCGACTTCAAACTCATGGGCGCCATGGGCGCCTGGCTCGGCTGGGCCGCGCTTCCCGGCGTGGTGCTCCTGGCATCGCTCACCGGCATCATGGCCGCGGTGGCAATGATGCTTGCCGGCAGCATGGCGCGTGAGACGCCCATGCCGTTCGGCCCCTTCATCGCCGCCGCCGGCTGGCTGGCGATGCTCCTGACGGTAGCGTCGGTAGGCCTGCCCGGTCTCTGAGGTACACTGCGCGCGGTTCGAACGCGACAGGAGACGGCGCATGCTGGTCATCGGCCTCACCGGAGGCATCGGTAGCGGCAAGACGGCGGTGTCCGACCGCTTTGCGGCGCGCGGCATAGTCGTCGTGGACGCGGACCTGGCGTCGCGGGTGGTGGTTGAACCCGGCCGGCCTGCCCTAGACGCCATCGCCGAACACTTCGGTTCCGACGTGATCACCGCGGACGGATCCCTGGATCGGGCCGCGCTGCGTCAGCGGGTATTCGAGGATCCGGCCGAACGGCGCTGGCTCGAAGCGCTGCTGCACCCCCTGATCGCCGAGGAGATTCGCGCCGGTATCGCCAATGCCAGCTCGGAATACGTTGTCCTCGTCTCGCCGCTCCTGTTCGAGTCCGGCCAGGTCGCCATGGTCGACCGGGTTTTGGTCGTAGACGTGCCCGAAGCGCTGCAGGTAAGTCGCACCGCGGACCGGGACGGCAACAGCGAGGAACAGGTGCGAGCGATCATGGCGGCCCAGGCCGACCGCGCGACCCGGCTCGCGCGCGCCGACGACGTCATCGTCAACGATGGCAGCCTGGAGGATCTCGATGCGGAGGTGGATGTGCTGCACCGACGCTACCTGAAACTGGCCACCGAGCGGGCTTCGGCATGAGTTATCCGGGTGGCGATAGTCCGGACAACGGCAGTCAGAATAACGGCACATCCGCACCGACCCGGATCGTACGCTGCCCCACCTGCAGGCGCTCGGTGCCGTGGAAGGCCGAGAGTCGGTTTCGACCCTTCTGCTCGGAGCGCTGTCAGCTCATCGACCTCGGCGCCTGGGCCGACGGTCAGCATGCGATTCCCGGCGATGCGGAGTGGGCCGACGAGGGCCGGGAACCGGACCCTAACGATCCCTACTGAACCATGCCTCGTTCTCCGGACTCGGCGTCGTGCGCCGACGAGGCGCTTCAATCCGTGGCGATCCGCCGACCGGGGCGGAACCGCACAGGCATCGTGCGGGGACCGGAGATGAAATTCGAGGCAAGCCACTCCGGTTCAGCCGCCAGCTCCAAATCGGGCATGCGTGCGATCACTTCCCTGAGCAGGGCATCGATCTCGACCCGCGCCACGTGCTGGCCGAGACAGATATGGGTGCCACCGCCAAACGCCAGGTGCCGGTTCGGCCGACGGGTGATGTCGAAGCCATCGGCACGGTCGAAGGCTTCCGCATCGCGGTTCGCCGCGCCGTAATACATCACCACCTTGTCACCGGCTGCGATGGGGTTGCCGGCGATCTCCGTGTCCCGCGTGGCCGTTCTGCGCATATAAATCACCGGACTCACCCAGCGCAGCAGTTCGTCACGGGCAGCGCTCAAGTAACGCTCTGGATCGCTCTTGAGCAACGCATATTGCTCCGGGTGCTCGAGCAGCGCGAGCATGCCGGCGCCCACGAGATTACGGGTGGTGTCGCCGCCGGCGTCGATGAGAAGCAGGAAGAACAGGAGAAAGTCCATGTCGTCGAGCTGCTTACCGTCCACCTCCGCGTGCAGCAGCCGACTGGCGAGATCGTCCGCAGGGCGGGCGCGCTTTTCCGCAATGACCCCCATGCCGTACTCGAACATGCGCCGGACCGCATCGGCCTGGGCACCCTCGGGCAGAGCCTCGGGTGCGGTGTGAATGATCTCCGTGAGTTCGTAAAGCTTGCGACCGTCCGCGAGCGGAAGGCCCATGAGGCGTGCAATCACGTAGGAAGGCATCTCGCCGGCAATGTCCGCGACGAAGTCGCATTCACCGCGCTCGATGACCGCATCGACGATGTCGCGGGCGAAGGCATCGATCCAAGGCGTCATTGCGACCGCCGGAGCCTGAGTGAACTCCCTGCTGATCAGCTTGCGATACTCGGTGTGCTGAGGCGGATCCATCATCAGCATCATTTTGTGGTCACCGAACTCGAAGCCGGATTCGGGCGTCGGATCGGTAATCATGATCGTCGGCTCCGATGAGAACGTGGCTGAATCCCGACCGACAGACCGGACGTCCGCATAGCGCGTCACGGCCCAGAATCCCGGTCCATCCGGCTCGGCGTGCCGATAGACCGGCGCGTGCTCGCGCAGCCAATCGAACTGAGCGTGCGGCTGGCCCCCATCAAAGCTGGCAGGACTCAACAGATCGATCTTCATTGCACTGCCTCCCCTGACTGGCCTGCGCGCACCCGGCGAACGCAGATGCAGCCCGTTAACGCTCAGGCATTGCGCGCCATCAGTCCGCCGTCGACGGGAATCACGGCTCCGGTGATGTAGGACGCTGCCGGCATACATAGCGACACGGTGATCTGGGCGACTTCCTCGGGATCACCGTAGCGCTTCAGTGCGGTACGGCGCTTGGCGAAGATGACCTTGTGCTCGTCAGGAATCGCCTCCGTCATGCCGGTACGGATCGGCCCGGGGCAAATGCAGTTGACGGTGATGCCTTCGGGACCGAGTTCCACCGCCAGCGACCGGGTCAGGCCGGTGACGCCGGTCTTCGCTGCAGTGTAGGGACTGCCCATGGGCGTCGCGCCCAGGCCCTCGGTAGAAGCGATATTGACGATGCGAGCCGCGTCAGACTTCCGCAACCAGGGCAGCGCCGCGCGCACCGAACGGACATGCGCCGTCAACAGGACTGCGAGATGTCGATCCCAGATCTCCAGGTAGTCGTCCGCGTCGATGGCAGTGAACGTGGAGATTCCGGCGTTGTTGATCAGAATGTCGATGCCTCCGAACTGCTCAACCACATCGGCGAACACCCGGTTGATCTCCGCGCCGTCGGCAACGTCCAGACGCCAGGCGTGCGCGGTACCACCGGCATCGATGATCTCGTCGACCACCGCGTCGAGCGCTTCCGCGTTGAGATCCATGGCGGCGACCCTGGCGCCCTCGTCAGCGAGCAGCTGGGCGGTCGCGCGCCCCATCCCACTCGCGGCTCCCGTGACGATGGCGACGCGGCCGGCCAGTGACCGGTCCAGGCGTGTGAGTCTAGGCATGGTCGTTCCCCTCTCCACTGCTTCCGGAATCGATGTGCAGCGTATCGGGCGAGGGCAACGGAAGTACAGCTCAGGATTGCGTCGCCCTGCTGCCAACCGGGGCCGAACCACCGCGGCCCGACGTCCGGCTCGGAAAGGCGACCAGCAGCAAGGGCCACACGGGCTCTACACCGCCCTCGGCCAGCAGTTCGACGACCCGCGCCAGCGTGGCACCGGTATAGAGCAGATCGTCTAGCAGCAACACCGGCCCGCGGGTCGGCGGCGCGTCGGCCCAGACGAAGGACTCGGCGAGGCTGGCGCTGCGTTCATCAGCGCGCGCGCGGCTGTGCCCGGCCGGCGGTCTGGCGCGCACCTGGCGCAGGACCTCCTTGAACGGCAGATCCAGAGCTGCGCCCACTCTCCATCCCAGATCAGGCAGCCAGTTGGGGTGACGCAGGGAGGGCACACAGCTCACCCACTGCGGCGCCGGGTCCGGTGCCCAGCCGAGCAGCAGATCACGGCAGGTCCGGACCAGACGCTCCGGCACCCGCTGCCCGCGATGTTTGCAGGCAAAAAGGGTGGCGAGCAGCCAGCCATCATCTCCCGCAGTGAGCGCACGCCCGGCCACATGGTTGCCATCCGCGGCGAGGGCAGACAGCTTTACCGAAGGCGGTTCGAGCCAGCGTGCCGCACGCTGCAGGCAGGCAGGGTGCACGTTGATGGCCAACGGCGGCAGCGGCGTCCCACGGCTTCGGGGTGGCCGCCCTCCGAGCACCTTCACCAGATATGCCGCGTGGCCGCGCGCGAGCGTCACGTAGTGCTGCATCTGCTCGAGCTCCGCCCGGCGCTGCGCGCGGCGCGCCTCGATGCGCTCGTCCAGATCGGCAGCTAGGGGCATGCCTGTGGGAACCCAGCCGCGGTTTTCGCGCCGCACTGGCGCCTGAGGTTCGCACGCCAGCCATTGCAACCAACGCCGTACCTCGTCAACGGAGCGTTGCAGTACGCAGGCGGCCTCGGTCGTCGAGCAAGGTCGACCCTGTTGCCGAAGGACATCCAGGACGGCAGCGCGCTGGGCGGCATCAGGCCAGCGCCCCCGGGTGAGGTGACGTCCGATCTCGACGTCCTCCTCCCCCCAGAGCAGCACGCCTCGCGCGGACGGCAAGGCGCGCCCGGCCCGACCCACCTGCTGGTAGTAGGTCAGCGGTGACGGCGGCATCTGAAAGTGGATCACCCAGCCGAGATCCGGTTTGTCGAAGCCCATGCCGAGCGCAGAGGTTGCCACCAAGACCTTGAGCCGGTTCTCGAGCAGCGCCGACTCCAGTGCTCCGCGCCCGGGACCGCTGCGGCCACTATAGGCTTCCGCCTCGATGCCGACCGACCGCAACCAGCCCGCGAGCATATCCGCGTCCGCCACGGTCAGGGTGTAGATGATGCCGCTGCCGGGCAGATCCGGCACGGCGCTCGCGAGCCAGGCCAGGCGCTGTGACCGACGCGGCAAGTGAATCACCTCCAGCGTCAGGTCCGGTCGCGCCAGAGTACCCCGCATGAGCTCCAGGTCGGCGCCGAGCGCGGCGCGGAGATCGTCGAGCACGCGCTCGTTCACGGTGGCGGTGGTGGCGAGCACCCGCGCGCCGGCAGCATGTTCCATAAGGAGTGGCGCGAGCAGGCGAAAACTCGGCCGGAAATCGTGGCCCCAGTCCGACAGACAATGGGCCTCATCGATCACCCAGAGCGCGGGCGCCGGACGACCTGCAGGCAAGAGCCAAGCCAGCATGTCACTGCGCGCCAGCCTCTCCGGCGAGAGCAGCAACAGATCCAGGCAGCCCTCCGTCATGGCCGCCTCGACAGCGCCCCAGGACTCACGATTCTGCGAGTGCACGGCGGCAGCTGCGAGGCCCATGCGCCGCGCCGCCGTCACCTGGTTGCGCATCAACGCCAGCAGTGGCGATACGATGACGGTCGGACCTGATCCGGTCTCGCGCAGAAGACGTGCGGCAATGAAGTAAACCGCACTCTTGCCCCAACCGGTGCGCTGCACCACCAGCAGCCTGCGCTCCGGACCAATGAGCGCGGCGATCGCCTCGGCCTGCCCCGGCCGGAACTGCGCTCGAGGATTGCCGGTGCCGATGCGCAACAGCTCGAGCGCGCGAGGCGGCAGCAGCGCCCGCCGACGCCACCAGGTCATGCGTCGACCCGGGGTAGGTCCTCGTCGTCGAAACTCCAATCGAGATCATCCTCGTCGAAAGGCGCCATGAAGTGCAGTTCGCGGCCTGGTGGCAGCGGCTGGCAGGCACGCAGGCGCGGCGCGAGCTCCCTCAAGTCCGCGAGCACTCCGCATGCCCAGGGATCGCTGGGACCGTAGCCACTACGGGGATCGGCGATGATCGCGAGCTGATCGAGGCACCAGAGAAAAGTGTCCTCGCCGGGAAGTAGATCCCGCGCATAGGGTCCGGGCCCCTCGACGCGCTCCAAGTCGGCTTCGAGCTGCGCCAGGAAGGCATCGACCTCCGCATTGCCGATAAGCTCCGGGGACGCCTGATCGACGTAGCGCTGCAGTCTGGGCCGATAGAGTTCGAGCAAACGTTCCATGTTCATGTCCTGCTCCGGATCACAAGGGATGGGCTGCTGATTGCATCCGGACCGCGCGTGACCCGCCAGCGGCTCTCGACCCTTCTCGCGGTGCGCGAACAGCGCTCGGGCGTGTGCGCCATCGGCCGGCTTGACCCCGCCGCTGCGGCTGGCTCCCAATGGCGCGCGAACCTCGAGTCCCTGCCGTGTTTGCAAGGGACCGGCAGACGGAGATCGTTCATGCAGGATCTGGAACAGGCCCGAGACGCCATGCGCCGCTTCGTGGCGGAACGGGACTGGGCGCAGTTTCATGCGCCCAAGAACCTGGCGATGGCCCTGTGCGTCGAAGCGGCGGAGCTGCTCGAGCACTTCCAATGGCTCGGTGAAGCCGAGTCCGACGCGCTGCCGGAGGCAACTCTGACCGAGGTTGCCGAGGAAGTCGCCGACGTTCAGCTCTACCTGATTGCCCTGGCCGACCGCCTCGGGGTCGACATCCTCGATGCCGTCACGAGGAAACTCGAGAAGAACGCTCTGAAGTATCCCGTCGCCACCGCCCGCGGCACCGCCACCAAGTACCACCACCTTCCGGACCCTGACGGTGAAGTGCCCTGAGCCGAACTTCGGGTCGAGCAGGCTGCCCCGCACCCTCGTCACGGCCTATACGGAAGCCCGCTACTTCGTGAAGGACGGCGAACGCAGCCACGAGGTCCGGATCCACCGTAACGACGAAGGACTGAGTCATTGCCTGGCGGAGCACGGCGTCGAGTCCGCCGCGCTGATCACTGCGTACAATCCCTCAAGCCGCCGCCGTGGCCTGTTCGCAAACCGGTATCGTCAGGACGCCCTCGAGCGGCTGCTCGCGAGCAGCGGATCGCGCTGGCTGCCGACGCTGGCAACGGGAGAAGGGTGGCCGGCGGAACCGGGATTGCTTCTGCTCGGCGCGGATCGAGCGCTCGGCAGCCGTGTCGCCCGCCGCTACGGGCAGAACGCCTGGGTGCTGCTGGCGCGCGGTAGACCGCCAGAGCTCGTCTTGCTGCGCTGATCCAAGGAGACCCCATGAAAACGACGCTCACTGTTCTGATCACCGGCCTCCTGCTCGGCGCCTGCGCGCCCGCCGATGACCTGCTCGCCATCGAGAACGTGGCCGTGGTGGCAATGGATGCGAACCGCGTTCTAGCCGACCAGACGGTGCTGATCCAGGCCGACACCATTGCCGCCGTGGGTCCAACCGCCGCGCTCGAAGTCCCTCGCCGCGCCACGCGGGTGGACGGCAGCGGACTTTATCTGATGCCCGGCATCGCTGAGATGCACGCCCACCTGCCCGCCGAGGACGATCCGCCGGGCCTCATCGAGGCGGTGCTGACCCTGTTCGTGAGTCAGGGCGTCACCTTCGGCCGCGGCATGCTCGGTGCTGACGCGCACCCGGAGTTGAGGGACGCAATCGCGGCCGGAGAACTTCTCGGTCCGACGTTGCTCGTAGCCAGCCCCATGTTCACCGGCGAGATCGACGATCCCGAGGAGGCGCGCGCTCGCGTGCAGCGTTACCACCGCGAGGGCTTCGATCTGCTGAAGATCGGCGAGGGCATCGCTCCGGAGGTCTACGAAGCGCTCGTTGCGGAGGCGAAGAACCTGGAGATGCCGTTCGCCGGGCACGTTTCCGATGCGGTCGGCCTCCTCGATACGCTGTCTGCCGGCCAGTCCACGATCGATCACCTCGACAATTACGTCGAGGCGCTACGCAGCGATGAAGCTCCCGACTCATTCAGGCCGATTTTCGACGCGGACCGACTCACGGCCTATGCCAAGACCGAGCGCATCCCGGCACTGGTCGCCGCAACTCGCGACAGCCGTACAGCAGTGGTGCCGACCATGTTGCTCTGGCACCGCTTCTTCGGCGACGATCCCATCGACGAGCTGTACGCCGCAACACCCGAGGCGCGCTATCTGCCGAGATCCATGGTCGCAAACTGGGCGCCACGCCTGGAGAGCATCCGCGAGCGGGTCGACCCGGAAATGGGGCTGGATCTCTTGGCCCTGCGCCGGGAAATCCTTCGGGAACTGCATGACGGCGGCGTCTACGTTTTGCTCGGCAGCGACGCGCCACAGCTCTTCAGCGTTCCTGGCTTCTCCGCGCACGCCGAAATGCGCTACCTGCAGAACGAGGTAGGCCTGCCCCCTTTCATGGTTCTCTTCAGTGCAACGCGGGCCGTTCCGGAGCATATCGGGCAGCCCGAAGCCTTCGGCACCATCCTGCCCGGTCGGCGCGCCGACCTGATTTTGCTGCGCGGTAATCCGCTGGAGGACGTGGCGAACGTCGCGCGCATCGAAGGCGTGGTGCTACGCGGTCGCTGGCTGCCGCGGCAGGAACTCGATGCCCGGCTCGAGGCCATTGCCGCACGCTTCGCCCACTGAACCCGAAATTGCACCGCAAATGCGCACCCAAACCCATCTGCGCACAATAATGGTGCTCAAAGCGCACAATTGTCGGGCGATAATACCCGGCCGGCATCATACGCGGATCCTGAACCAGCCCGTTCGCCACCGACCGCAAGCCCTTGCGAGCGCAACCACCGGTTTTTTCAGCGTATTTGTTCACCGCAGGGTCGAAGCAAAGACTTCGCTACTCGCAGGAGCTCCAGAAGCTGATACACTCAGGATGACCTGAGGGCGTATCGATCCGACGCAGAATCGATACGCGAGAGAGCCTCGGGCAACCAAGGAGAGATGAGATGTCGAAGCTCGTATTAGCCGGCAGTGCCGGCCTGTTGTGTCTTGCCTTCTCGACTACGCCCGCCTTCGCAGGCGATCCGCGCTTCGCTGGGCTCGATCGCAGCTCGCTCAATACCTGCGAATCAGCGATCCGCAACCAGCTGCGACCCGTGGAGATCCGGGAGACGTTCCACGATCGCGATCGTGACGGCGGCCATGTGATCTACGCCAATGTCCGTATGCTGGAAGATGGCAAGCTCCAACCCGTCCGGGTGACCTGCGAAACCTCGGTCTCGGGCATGCGCCTGAAGCAACTGAGTACAGCCAACGGTCGCTGGGTCGAGGGCCTCGCCCGCGGCCTCAGCCAGAACTGAGCCGCATCAGCCATGGCCCGGCGCGCTGCGCCGGGCCATCCCGGCTGCAATCAGAGTTGACGCAGCGGGATCCGTTCACCGCCGGCTGGCAAGCCCAGATTGTTGCCGTCGAGAATCCGGTCGGCACGATAGCTCGAGCGCACGAGCGGACCTGAGGCCACCTCGAGGAAGCCCCGTTCGAGTCCCCACTGCCGATAGCGCTCAAAGTCCTCCGGAGGGACCCAGCGCGCGACCGGCAAATGATTCCGGGTCGGCCGCAGGTACTGGCCCATGGTGAGCACATCCACATCCCGCGCCCTGAGATCGTCCATGGTACGCAGGATCTCGTCCTCCTCCTCTCCAAGACCGAGAATCAGGCTGGTCTTGGTGAGCACCTCGGGCCGGTGGCTCTTGGCGAAGGCGAGTACGTCGAGCGTCTGCTGATAGCCGGCACGCGGATCGCGTACGCGGTACGTCAGCCGTTCGACGGTTTCCAGATTCTGGGCGAATACCTCGAGACCCGCTTCCACCACCGTCGCTACGTCGCGCTCGCGACCGTTGAAGTCCGGCGTCAACGCTTCGACCGCAGTATCCGGACAGCGCGCCTTGATGGTGCGGATGCAGGACGCATAGTGCGCCGCTCCGCCATCGGGCAGGTCGTCCCGATCCACCGAAGTCAGCACCACATAGCGCAATCCCATGAGCGCCACGGCCTCCGCCGCCTGCTCCGGCTCACCGGCGTCCAGCCAGCCATGCGGATTGCCGGTGTCCACAGCGCAGAAGCGGCAGGCCCGGGTGCAGACGGAGCCCATCAGCATGATGGTCGCAGTGCCGTGGTTCCAGCACTCACCCATGTTCGGACAATGGCTCTCCTCACAAACCGTGGCGAGCCGGTGTTCGCGCACGACCTCGCGCACCTCTGCGAAGCGCCCACCCGAGGGCAGGCGGATCCGCAGCCAGTCGGGCTTGCGCTCGACCGGCGCGACGTCGCGGCGACGCTTCTGCCCGTTCTTGACGGCCGCATACCCGAGCTCGGTGCGGTACTTGCTGCCCGTGTCGACCTTTGGTCCGTCGACGGCACGTGCCATGAATGCGTACTCCTTGCTGAGCCCGTACTCAGTACAGCCGCCAGTCTAACCCGGGAGGGGCATCAAACGCTGGCACTGCCGGCCTGACGCCGCCTGACGTCTGCGAACCAGTCCGGATCGAGCAGGTCGCCGGTCTCCGGCTCGAGCTCCGGATAGGCCAAGCCATGGCGGCGGCAATAGGCCGCCAGTCGCGGCTCACCCCACTCGAAGAACAGGCGCCGATAAGTGCTCTCATCCAAACGCCGGCGCGCGTAGAAGCCTGCGGCGTCCCGCTGCCGGTGGGCTTCCGCAAGCAGGATCGCGGCGGCAACCGAGACGTTGAAAGACGCCACCATGCCCACCATCGGAATGGTGACGGCGACGTCCGCCAATTCAAGGCCTGCCTGGCTGGGACCGCGCTTTTCCGCCCCCATTAGGATCGCGGTGGGGCGCGTGAAGTCGACGCTGCGAAAGTCCACGGCATGCTCGTCCAAGTGGGCGACAACGATCTGATAGCCCTCGGCACGCAGCGGCTGCAGCGCCGCACCAATGTCCGGATGGCGGGCGATCTCGACCCAACGCTGACTGCCCATGGCGGTGGAACGAAAGGCACGAAAGTCGGCATCGTCGACCACGGCATGCATGTGCAGGACGCCGAAGGCGTCACAGGAGCGAACGATAGCCGACAGGTTGTGGCCCTTGTGCACCGAGTCGGTCACGATCCTAAGATCGGGCTGACGGCGATCGAGGACGGCACGGATCCGCCGCGCGCGCTCCGGCGTCACCCGACGATGCGCACCGCCTGCTCGGCGATCCGCTCCTTCCATTCAGCGGGTCCGGTCTGGTGGACCGACTCTCCGTTCACGTCCACCGCCACGGTAACCGGCATATCCTTGACTTCGAACTCGTAGATGGCCTCCATGCCAAGCTCGGGAAAGGCTACGGTGCGGGCATCGACGATGGCGCGGGACACAAGGTAGGCGGCGCCACCTACCGCCATCAGATAGACAGCCCGGTGCTTGCGGATCGCCTCGATCGCAACCGGCCCTCGTTCCGCCTTGCCGATCATGCCGAGCAGGCCGGTGTGCTCGAGGATCTGATCCGTGAACTTATCCATGCGCGTCGCCGTAGTCGGACCGGCGGGCCCGACCACTTCGTCCCGCACCGGATCCACGGGACCAACGTAGTAAATGAACCGCCCCGCAAGGTCGACGCCTTCGGGCAGACCGGCACCGGATTCGATCAGCTCCTTGAGTTTCTTGTGGGCGGCGTCGCGACCCGTGAGCATGCGGCCGTTCAGCAGCAGCGTCTCCCCAGGCTTCCAGCTCGCCACCTCCTCACGGGTCACGGTGTCGAGATCGACCCGGCGTGCACCGGCACCGGGATCCCAGGCGATTTCCGGCCAGTCGTCGAGGCTCGGCGGCTTCTGCAGCGCCGGCCCGGTCCCGTCGAGCACGAAATGCGCATGCCGAGTCGCCGCACAGTTCGGAATCATGCACACAGGCAGCGAGGCCGCATGGGTGGGGTAGTCACGCACCTTGACGTCGAGGACCGTGGTCAGACCGCCGAGACCCTGGGCGCCGATGCCGAGGGCATTGACCGCATCCATGATCTCGAGCCGCAATTCTTCGGCGCGATTAACCGGGCCGCGGGCGCGCAGGTCGTGGATGTCGATGGGGTCCATCAGCGCTTCCTTGGCAAGCACCGCCGCCTTCTCTGCGGTGCCGCCGATTCCGAGGCCGAGCATGCCTGGCGGACACCAGCCGGCTCCCATGGTCGGTACGGTCTTCACCACCCAGTCCACGATGGAGTCGGAGGGGTTCAGCATTACCATCTTGGCCTTGTTCTCGGAACCGCCGCCCTTGGCCGCCACCTGAACGTCGACGGTGGCGCCTGGCACCACGTCCATGTGGATGACTGCCGGCGTGTTATCACGGGTGTTGCGGCGCGCACCGGCAGGATCTTCGAGGATCGATGCACGCAGCACGTTGTCAGGATGGGTATAAGCGCGGCGGACGCCCTCGTTGACCATGTCGGCAACGCTCATGCCACCTTCCCAACGCACGTCCATGCCGATTTTCAGGAATACCGTGACGATGCCCGTGTCCTGGCAGATCGGCCGATGGCCCTCAGCGCACATGCGGGAATTGATCAGAATCTGTGCCATGGCATCCTTCGCTGCCTGCGACTCCTCCCGCTCCCAGGCTTCGTGTACGGCCTGGATGAAATCGACCGGGTGGTAGTAGGAGATGAACTGCAGCGCGTCAGCGACGCTCGCGATGAGATCATCCTGACGAATAAGCGTCATGGGCAACGACTCCTGAACGGAACAGGGCGACAATTATACGCATCTCGCGGCCGCACCGGCCGACCGTGTAGCCTTTGATCCGCATTGGGATGGGAGAACGAACATGGCAGTCTGGTTGCACACGGTGCTGACCCTCGCTCCACGAGCGGGCAGCGGCAATCTCGAGGACTGGCTCGCCCATCGCGGAGAACAGGCCCTGCGGGAAAGCGGTGGCCTGCTTTGGGGCGCCTGGGACGGACGGGCCGGGCTCGGCTTCGGCTCGAACGAGGCGCTCCTGATGACCGTCTGGCCAGACGATGCCGCCGCGGGTGCTGCGGTTGAGCTGATCAAGACCTGCCCGCCGGTGGTCGCTGTCACCGGTACGCCACTGCATCCGACCCTGCGACCTGAATCCGTTACCTCGCCGAAGCCGGAAGGCGCGTGGGTGTTCCGCGAGTTTCAAGTCGCAGCAGCGGACGTCGACCGCTTCATAGAACTCTCGGCCGCCGCCTGGGAAACGTTCGAGGCACGATTCGACGCACGCATAGCCGGCCTCTTTCGCGGTCCCAACGAAACCGCGGAGTTGGCAACCTTGCTGCTTCTGACCCGTTATGCGGATCATGCCGCCTGGGAGGCATCACGCAGCGAAAGCGAAGACCCCGATGCCTGGGCACGTTTCCGGGAACGGCATGCCCTTACGCGATGGACCCGCGCCCGCAGCGCGCTGCTACTCGGACGGGCCTGACAACCTCGAACTTGCCGGGAACCAGCACCAGAAAGAGCCAGACACGAAAAGGCCGCGGGATGGATCCCGCGGCCCTTGCTTCGATGCCCGTCGCGCCGTGCGACGGAGCACACTCACATGGCGTAGTTGACGCCGAGGAAGAACGTCCGTCCCCGAGGTCCCACCGGCCACGCCCGTTCGGTGATGAACGGATCTTTGTCGAACACGTTGTTGATACCGCCATAGAGCTGCATGCCGCTCTGGGCATCGTAGGAGAACGAGAAGTCATGGCTCATGAATGAGCCCACACGTCCGGTATCACCGAACAGCTGCTGCCCGTTGCGTGCACGCACGCCACGCAGAAACTGCTTGCTCTGATACAGGCTGCTCCAACCCAAACTCCAGGCATCTCGACGGTAGCGGATGGAAGCCCCACCCGACCATTCCGGGCGCTGAATCTGACCGAGCTGCGGATCGAATGCATTGGGATCAGCCGGATCCGTGAAGAAATCCAGCTTGTCGACCCAGGTAGCGTTGGCACGCACGCTGAAGTCACCGCCAAGGGCCGGGAACAGATAGTTGACCGCCATGTCCACCCCAGCGGACTCGATCGCCGCGAAGTTGATCGGCGACACCGAGATGAACGTCAGACCGCCGAACTGCGCCGAGTTCGGATCCTGATTGCGCTGGATCTGGCCACAGAAGGGGTTGTCGGGGAAGTTCGGCGAGTCGTAACAGTTCGCCAGGATGTCCGTCCCACTCACGGTCCGGATCGCATCCTCGATCTCGATGTTCCAGTAATCCACGCTGAGCGTCAGACCATCGAGGACCCGAGGCTGCAAGACAATCCCGACGGTCCAGGTGTCGGCTTTCTCCTCAGAAAGGTTCGGATTGCCTTCCTGTGCGCCACCGAAGCCAGCAGAGAGCGGGTTGTCGAAGTCCGCGCCCAGCTCCGCCGCGCAGTTCGCCTGGCGGATAGGTCCTGTCGGATCACCCGCATCGAGTAGAGCCTGGATACGACCCGGCGTGCAGGGCTCGACGTTGAGATTGAAACCGACGGCCTCGGGCGGGGCGAACAGCTCGAAGATGTTCGGCGCCCGCACCGCACGCGAGCGGGTCCCGCGTATGCGCACGTCATCGACCGGCGCCCAGGTACCGCCGTAAGCCCAGGTGTGGGTCGTTCCCACCGTCGAGTAGTCCGAGAAGCGGTAGGAAGCTTCGACGGTCAGCTCGCGGGCGAAGGTCACGTCGGCCAAGAGCGGCAGGCGCAGTTCGCCGAAGAACTCGTAGACATCGAAGCTGTTGCTCGCGTCATTGAAGATATTGCGCGGATTGAATACCAACTGGTTCTGGCTGTTGGGCAGCTCCGACACACGCTGTCCCGCCTGGGCGTCAGGAGTATCCACAGGAACGATACCGAGCTTGAGCGGATCGAAGGATTGCCTGCTCTTCTCCTCGCGGTACTCGGCGCCGACAGCGAAGCCGATCGCGCCTCCGGGCAGCTCGAAGCGAGGCACCTCGCCGGCAAGCGACGCGCTGAACACGAGCTGCTCGAGGCGGAAGCTGTCCACCGTCGTCGCACTCACGAAGTCGATGGCCTCGGGGGTGGCCGCACCGCGCCCGAACAGGCTCAGGGGCACGCACTGGCCGTCACCTGGATTGAAGGTGAAGAAGCCGGGATCGAAGGGCGGAATGTTGAAGATCGTCGTCGGCGGACGCGTGTCCGGATCGATGTCGGAACGGCATATCGGTTCGCCGGTGACCGGGTCCGCCACAGCATCAATGGCTGCGAAATAGCGATCCTGGATCACCGAGTTGCGATCGGCGTACTTGCGCTCGAAGCGGCCGTAGTTCGCCGCGATGTCGTAGAACATGCCGTTGTCGAGCTCGCCCTCGACGCCCAGAACGAAGCGCCAAGTTTCGCGCGTGTTTTTATCTACATTGGCACCGACGTCGGTCGGATCCCGAGTAATGTACAGGCCGTTCGAGTTCGCGGCGACGTCAGCCAGCGCCTCTGGGATGAACGGGTTTTCCGGGTCGACCCGCAGGAGATCGTAGAAGCCGTTCACGCCGCCACCGAACTCGGTCTCGTGGCGTACGTACTTGGCCTCACCGAATGCCCGCATCTGCTGCGTCAGGTCGTAGCGGCCGGTGAAGTTGAGCGCCCACTTGAATTCATCGGGCGTCAGGTAGTTGTTGTTCGCATCGATGATGCCGTCGCCGCCAATGGAGTTGAACGTAGAGGTAATCTCGCCGTCCTCGAACAGGCGGATCGAGCCGTCGTCATCGACGGTCCAACAGCCACCCGCAAAGCCAAAGGACCCCTGGATCGACGGATCGATGAGGCTGTTCCAGCCCTGATGGCTTTCGAGGCAATCGTGCACCCCGGTTCCGCTGACATCTACGAATGTGTCGAGTTCGAAGGTTCCCGGAGCGATAACACCACGATCATTGGCGATGGAAAACGACGGAAAGGGCGTAATGACCTGAGGGGTGGCGTTCACCCTGCGATCGATCAATGCCAACTCAGCGGACGTCAGTTCAGGCCGGAAGCCGAAGTCGTCCTCGAAGGCGTCGAGGAAGGCATCCGCAGACGTGACGATGTTGAAGCCGTAGGGGAAGCGGCCCTGATCCACCGAGTAGAATTGCGCGAAATTCGGCGTCGCTTCAGGCGTGATGTCTCCATCCTGGAAACGCCGCGCGGGATTGTCACGCGAAGCTGCGATTCGGTTGTCGCGGGAGAAGCCCTGATCACGGAACAGCATACGCTTGCGCTGCATGACGTCGAGCCCGACCGTGAAATTACCCCGCCCATCGGCGAAGTTCTGGCCGAACAGCAGACCGATGTTGCCGACCCTGCCGTCACCACTGCCATCCTGGCTGATACGGGCATCGACGTCGAAACCTTCGAAGTCGTCCTTGAGAATGAAATTGACCACGCCGGTTACGGCATCCGCGCCATAAATCGACGATGCACCGCCGGTAAGTACTTCAACGCGGGAAATGAGCGCCGAAGGTATCGTCCCGACGTCCACCGACTGGGTGCCGTCCACGCCGGACACATGACGGCGTCCGTCTACCAGGACCAGCGTCCGCTCGGCGCCCATGCCCCGAAGTTCGAGTACTGACTGCCCAATGCGGCTGAAGGAACCGCCGACGGCGCCGGAGTCAGCAGATGCCTCCGAAGAGAGGCTGCTGAGCAGCGCCGGCTGCTGGCGAAGATAGTCGGTAGGCTCCGAGCTTCCCGAGAGGCGGATATCAACTTCACCAATACTCTGAACCGGCGCCACCGCCGTGGCGTTAGGATCGCGTGCGATGCGTGAACCCGTCACCACCACCTCTTCGATGGCCGCTCCTTGCGCGAAGGTCACGGGCGCCAGCGGCGCGAGCATGGCAAGGGTAATGGCTGCGGAAAGCTTCCGAACCGGCCCCGGGCCGTTTTGAATCTGCATGGTCGATACCCCTGTTGTGCTGAAGGATGCCTGCGCCGCACCTCGCCTGCGTTGGGCCAGCGCGGCTTGGGCCCAGCCCCTTCATGCACGGTTCGGGCCAGACGCTACAAATCTGTTTCACAGGCGGGCCATACCCGTGCGCCATGGCGGAGCTCGCACCAAAGTGGCGACGCATCTGGAGCCGGCGCGCCACAATGACGCGTGGTCGTCACCCCAAGCATGCCCTCCTGGCATGCAGAATGGGGTCGCTGCGCTCCAGATTGGTGCGGCTTGGGACATAGGCAACACGCGGCCAGACACTGCACAGCGCCACCGGACGGTGCACTGTGACAGCAGGCGTGGGAGGGAAATTGGTGGCTACGCCCAGATTTGAACTGGGGACCCCGGCATTATGAGTGCCGTGCTCTAACCAGCTGAGCTACGTAGCCATGCGCTTGGAATCGGGCTCGAAGGCCCGTAGAGCGGAGCGGGGGCGGATTCTCGCCACGGCGCCCCAGCCTGTCAAGCGGGCGCGGACAGCACAAGGTGCCTCCGCTCAGACATTGAAGCGGAAGTGCACCACATCGCCGTCCTGAACGCGGTATTCCTTGCCTTCCAGGCGCCAGCGGCCCGCATCCTTGGCGCCCTGCTCGCCGCCGCAGGCGACATAGTCTTCGAACGCGACCACCTCGGCCCGAATGAAGCCGGTCTGGAAGTCGCTGTGAATGCGTCCAGCCGCCTCCGGGGCTGTCGCTCCGGCGCGGACGGTCCAGGCACGGACCTCCTTTGGTCCTGCCGTAAAAAAGGTGAGCAACTCGAGCAGACTGTAGCCCGCCCGGATCACACGATCGAGGCCGGGCTCGGCGAGTCCCATCTCGGCGAGAAACTCGACCTTCTCGTCGGCTTCGAGTTCCGCGATCTCCTCCTCGAGTTTATTGCAGATCGGTACCACCACCGCGCCCTGCTCGGCGGCCAGCGCAGTCACCGCATCGAGCAGCGCATTGCTTTCGAAGCCGTCCTCCGCGACGTTCGCCACGTACATCACCGGTTTCGACGTCAGCAGGAACAGCTGCCGCACGCGAGCGCGCTGCTCGGGATCGGCGAACGCAGGATCCTCCGCCAGCAGCTGTCGCACCGGCACCCCTGCCTCGAGTGCAGCCTGCACGCGTTCGAGGAGGCCAACCTCGGCCTGAGCGCCCTTGTCGCCCACCTTGGCGGCCCTGGACACCCGCGCAAGCGACCGCTCGACGCTCTCGAGATCCGCCAGCATGAGCTCGGTATCGATGATACCGATGTCCGCAACCGGGTCGATGCGGCCATCGACGTGCACCACGTTCTCATCCTCGAAACAGCGCACAACATGCGCGATCGCGTCGGTTTCGCGAATATTGGCAAGGAACTGATTGCCGAGACCTTCACCCTTGCTGGCGCCTGCGACCAGACCGGCGATGTCCACGAACTCCATGGTGGTCGGCACCACCTTTTCCGGGCGCACCAGCTCTGCGAGTGCATCGAGGCGTGGATCGGGCACCGGCACGACCCCCGTGTTCGGCTCGATGGTGCAGAACGGGAAGTTGGCGGCGCTGATCCCCGCCCGGGTCAGCGCATTGAACAAGGTCGACTTGCCCACATTAGGCAGGCCGACGATTCCGCAATTGAAACCCACTATCAGTTGTCCCCATTGGCCGCACCGGCGCCAGCCCGGTTGCGGGTATGCAGTTCGGTCATGGCGCGCTCCCATCCGCCTGCCGCCAGCAGGGGCAGTATGGTAAGCGCCTCGTCGATGGCCGCGGCAATCCGTTCGCGCTCCGCCTCCGGCGCCCGCGACAGCAGGTGACCGGTCACACGCGCCTTGTCCCCGGGATGGCCGACACCGATGCGCACACGGCCGAAGCCCTGCTCGCCACCCAACGCACGAACGATGTCGCGCAGACCGTTGTTGCCGCCATGGCCACCACCACGCTTCAAGCGGACGGTGCCGACAGGCAGGTCGAGTTCATCATGGGCAACCAGCATGGCCGCGGGCGATATGCGATAGAACGCAAGGCAGGGGACGACGGCTTCGCCGCTGCGGTTCATGTAGGTCGTGGGGATCAGCAGGCGGACATCGGCGCCGCCGAGCGTGACGCGACCGGTGACGCCGCGGAAGCGCTTCTCTTCCCGCAGCTGCTCACCGGCAGCAGCCGCGAGCGCTTCAACGAGGTCGGCACCCGCATTGTGACGGGTGCCGACATACTCGTTACCCGGATTGCCCAGACCGACGATCAGCCGGACCCGCTCCTCGCCCGCCGCTTCAACCATATGACAATCCAAGCCGCTCTCGGGCGCGTACGCTGACGCAGGCACTTAGTCCTCGTCAGCGTCCTTGTCCTCTTCCTCGTCGCCGGCCTCATCCTCGGCTGCGGCCTCAGGCGCTTCCTCTTCGCCCTCGACCTCATCCTCCTCGATCACCCGCGCAGCCTCGACGCTGACCACGGGCTGGTCATGATCCTCGCCCAAAGCGAGCTGGGTCAGGGTGACACCCTCCGGTACCTGAAGGTCGGAGAGGTGGACAGAATCCCCGACGCCGAGGTCGGCAACGTCGACTTCGAAGTATTCCGGCAGCGCAGCCGGCAGACAGACCACTTCCACTTCCGTGATGTGATGAGCGATGCGACCATTTTCCAGCCGGACCCCCTTGCACTCGTCCTCGTTCAACAAATGCACCGGAATGTTGACGCTGATTTCCTGATCGGCACGGATGCGCTGGAAGTCCACGTGCAGCACCTGAGGCCGGGATGGATGGCGCTGGACATCCTTGACAATGGCGGACACGCTCTCGCCTGCTACAGATACGTCCAGCACCTGCGAGTAGAAGGCTTCGGCCTCCATGGCCTTCAACAATTCGCGGTGGGACAGCGATATCTTCCTGGGGTCATGGCCCCCACCGTATATGATGCCCGGCACCCGGCCCGCCAGACGACGCAGGCGGCGGCTCGCACCTTTCCCCACGTCGCTGCGCGCCTCTGCCGATAGCACGATCTTGTCTGCCATCGTTCTTTGCTCCTCACTTGATGAAGGCCGTCACACGCCTGCGACCGGCGTGCGGGGCCGATGAACGCGCCGACGTTCAGTGGAACATGGCGCTTATGGATTCCTCGTTACTGACCCGACGGATCGCTTCCGCCAGGAGATCGTCCAGAGACAGTTGCCTTATGCGGCTGCACGCAGCAGCGTCCGGGCGCAGCGGGATCGTGTCAGTGACCACCAGTTCGTCCAGCGTCGAAGCGTCGATACGCTCCACCGCCCCGCCCGAAAGAACCGGATGGGTGCAATAGGCGGTCACCCGGGTCGCGCCGTGGTCCTTAAGGGCCGCAGCGGCCTGACAGAGTGTACCCGCCGTGTCGACGATATCGTCGACTATCACGCAGGCCCTGCCTGCTACGTCGCCAATGATGTGCATGACCTGAGCTTCGTTGGGCCGAGGGCGGCGTTTGTCGATGATCGCGAGATCGGCGTCATCGAGCTGCTTGGCGATGGCCCGCGCCCTGACTACCCCGCCCACGTCCGGAGAGACAACCGCCAGCTCATCGCCGCCGCTGGCACCGGCGTGGCGGGCGAGCGCATCCGCCACCAACACCGGCGATCCATAGACGTTGTCCACGGGCAGGTTGAAGAAGCCCTGGATCTGATCCGCATGCAGATCCACCGTGAGGACGCGGTGGCAGCCTGCCGCCGAGATCATGTCCGCGACCAGCTTGGCACTGATCGGTACGCGCGCCGAGCGCGGACGCCGGTCCTGACGCGCATATCCGTAGTAGGGAATCACCGCCGTGACGCGGCCGGCAGACGCCCGCCGCACCGCGTCCACCATGATCAGCAGTTCGAGCAGATTGTCGTTGGTCGGGGAGCAGGTGGACTGCAGGATGAACACATCCTTGCCGCGCACGTTCTCATCGATTTCGACGGTCACCTCACCGTCACTGAAGCGGCCAACTTCGGCTCGCCCGAGCGGCATCCGCAATCGGTCTACCACGCGCTGAGCCAACGTCCGGTTCGAGTTCCCGGAAAAGATCATCAGGTTGGACAAGCGCTCATCCCCGGTAAGGCAGTCCGCATCAGCGTCGACGCGATGGCGGGAGCATCCCTCAGGCTGATTGGCTGGGGTGGCAGGACTCGAACCTGCGAATGCCGGAATCAAAATCCGGTGCCTTACCAACTTGGCGACACCCCAATCGGGACTCATCGCGGGCGCCGATCACGCGCTGCGGTGGCCTCGAGGAGGCGAACCGCCGGGGGAGCCCGCGAAAAAGGCGCGTATTCTGCTGCTGAGGCTGCGCCCTGTCAATTCGCAGTCAGGGCAGCTGGCGGGCCCGATTCGGCGAGGGACCAGGCACCGATCACCACCGTGAGGCGGGTGTCTCCCCGTTCGAGTTGCACGCGCCGGGGCAGTGCGTAGTCATCTACCAGGCGGCGGTCCGACCACTCGATCTGCCAAGCGCTCTGGGTGACGGCGGCCGGTCGACCGTGAGCGTCGCGCTCAGCCACCTGCGCCGGATTGCCGGCAACGGCCACCGGTGCGGGAACACCCAGCACCCAGTAGCGCGCCTGCGCTACGGGAACGGAAAAGCCCAGGGTGGCGGCGAGCAACTCGTCGGCATCGTCGGCATAACGGGGACCTTCCGGCGTGTCCAATCGGACGCCACCAGCGTGACTCTCGAGCAGCACGGCTCCCTGCCCCAGCGGACCCGTCAGCAACAGTCGAAACGAGTCGCCAACTTCCTGCGTCCAGCTCATGTTGGCACTGCCCCGCCCCTCGGGATGGCGCCACGCCACCTTGCCTTCGAGCACGAATGCCATGGGGTCTTCCGGCAACCGACCCTCCCCGTCCTCGGCGGGCGGCAGTACCGCACAACCAGTGACGACAAGGACGATCCAGGCCCATTTCAGGCCATGGCGCATGTCAGCGACTCTCCAAGGTCGTACGCACGCCCAACGCGCGCTCGGGGCCGAGCAGCCTCCGCATGGTCTCATCGAGGACCGCGCTGTCCGGATCGAGCTCGAGACCCTCTCTCCAGACCTCGAGCGCGGCCTCTCGCTCGCCGGTAACCCACAGCACCTCACCTAGATGAGCCGCGATCTCATGATCTGGCATCGCGGCGTAGGCCCGCTCCAGCAATTCCAGCGCCCGCTCGTAATTGCCCAGGCGATACTCGACCCAGCCGAGCGAATCGATGTATGCCGGCTCGTCGGGGTACTTAGCCAGCGCCTGCTCGATCAGGTTCTTGGCCTCCTCGAAGCGATCGGTGCGGTCGGCGAGCACATAGCCCAGGGCATTCAGCGCCATGGCGTTGCGCGGCTCCCTTGCGAGGATGTGCCGAAGGTCCGACTCGAGGCCATCGATGTCGTCGAACTGCTTGCGCGTCAGTGCCCGCAGGTAGCGCAGCTCGGTGTCGTCAGGGTGGGCCCCGAGAGCCTCATCGAGCACGACTAGCGCAGCAGCAGGCGCATCGGCTTCGAGCAGCAGGCCGCTTTCGAGCAACCAGAGCAGAGCGGCCTCGTCGGGATAGCGGGCCCGCTGACTCTGCATGTAACCCGCAAGGCCGTCCGGACCCGCCTGCTGCAGCAGCAGCGCCGAGGCACGCAGTTGGGCATTGCGAAACTCGTTGCCTGGGGCCACCTCACCGAAGGCAGCGACCGCGGCGTCGAGGTCACCTTCGGACTGAGCAAGTTCGCCCAGGTAGTAGTGGGCCACGTCGCCCCGCCGACCGGTGGCGATCAGGCGCTCGAGATAGTCCCGGGCCTCGCCCAGGTTCTCCTGCTCGGCAGCGAGCAGGGCAATGGAAAGCAGGATCTCGGGGTTGTCGCCAACCCGCGCCAGAAGCGCCTCGAAATCGCGCTGAGCAGCCGCGAGGTCGCCTGAACCCATGTACATCCGGGCTCGCGCGTAACGCAGCCGGACCTGCTCGTCGCCAGCATCGATCGATGCTCCGAACCAGGCGATGGCGTCGTCACGACGGCCGACCCGCTCCAGCAGGCGACCCTTGAGCAGCACGCCTTCCCGCGGCAGGTCGCGCGCCGCCAGCGGCTCGAGCAGCGCCAGCGCCGCTTCTGGCTTCCGGCCCTGCTCCAGCAGCACGGCGCGGGCAAAAGCCAGTTCGGAATCGTCAGGGAAACGACTATGGACTTCGGCCAGGGCCGCAAGCAGATCCGTTCGGGCTTCCGGATCCATGGCAGCGGCCTGCAGCGCCAGATAGCCAAAATTCGCCGCACCCGCCTGGGCCCGAAGCTCCGCGAGTTGCGCCAGCGCCTCTTCCAGAGCGTTGTCCCGGATCAGCGCGACGGCCGCCGCCTGACGCGCATTCGGATCCTGCGGAGAGACATCCACCCAGAGCATGGCGAGCTCCAGGCCAAGGGCCGTGTCCCGTTCCAGGGCGGCGAGCCGGACCGCATGCGCGATCACGCCCGGATCGCGGGTGCGGCGGGCCTGCTTCTCGTAAAGCTTCAGGGCCGCTTTGAGGTCCCCCTGCCGCAGCGCCAGTTCTGCCACCAGCAGCTCGTAGAGCGTGTCGCGCTCGAAGGCGGGACCGATGCTGACGGGCGTAGGCGCCACGATCTCGAGTCGGGGCTCGACCGCAGGCGGTTGCTGCGCTACGGGCTCAAGCTCAGTCACAGCCCGGGGGGATCCGGACGGAGCTTGCAGAACGCAACCGGACAGCCCCAGGGCCGCCAGAGGCAGTGCGTAAGCCAAGCTCCGCACCCAGCCCAGGAGCGCGCCGGAGGAGCAGGATTGCGCTATCATAGAGACTCCCGGAACGGAGAGACCCCGGCGCTATGGGCCTTTTTGCGCTCGGATTCAATCATGTCACCGCGCCGGTGGAGTTGCGCGAGCGCGTCGCGTTTCCAAGCAACCAGCTCCCCGAAGCCCTGCGTGACCTGCACGGCGCCCTCGAGCTGCCCGAGGTGGCGATCCTTTCCACCTGCAACCGCACCGAATTCTATTGCCAGAGCGGCGCCGTGGACCATGGTCAGCTGCTGCGCTGGGTGAGTGATTACCATCGTCTGGACCTGCGTCGACTCGAATCCTCAAGTTACCTGTACCACCACGACGCCGCCGTACGTCACGCCATGCGGGTCGCCTCCGGCCTCGATTCAATGGTCCTCGGCGAACCGCAGATCCTGGGTCAGGTCAAGGAAGCCTGGGAGGCGGCACGCGGTGCAGGCACCATGGGGCCGGAACTCGAACGCCTTTCCCAGCATACGCTAGTCGTCGCCAAGCGGGTACGCACCGATACCGAGATCGGTCGCCATCCGGTCTCCGTGGCCTATGCCGCGGTCTCCCTAGCCCAGCAGATCTTCGCCGACATCGCCCGGGCCCAAGTGCTGCTGGTGGGCGCTGGCGACACCGTCGAGCTGGTCGCCGAACACCTGCGCCAGGCCGGCGTCAGCCGGATGACCATCGCCAACCGTACCCTCGCAAGAGCCCGGGAACTCGCAGGCCGCTTCGGCGCCGACAGCGTGCTGCTGTCGGACCTGCCGCGTGTGCTGCCAGCGGCAGACATCGTCATCACCTCCACCGCCGCCGATCTGCCGGTGCTCGGTAAGGGCATGGTGGAGACCGCGATTCGTGCCCGTAAACGTGAACCGATGCTGCTCGTGGACATTGCCGTGCCGCGGGACATCGAGAGCCAGGTCGGCGAACTCGAAGATGTCTTCCTCTACACCATCGATGATCTGGCGGAGATCGTGGCGGAGAATCGGCGCTCACGGGCGGAGGCCGCGGAAGAAGCTGAGCAGATCATCGCCCATGGGGTGACGTCGTGGCTGCGCGACCTCCGCTCGCAAGAGGCGGTGGCCACGGTCAAGGCGTTCCGCAATCATGCCGAGCGCATCAGTCAGGAAGAGCTCGAGCGCCACCTGCGCCGCCTCAAGCGTGGCGACGACCCGCAAGAGGTCCTGACCCGGCTAGCGCGCAGCCTGACCAACAAGCTCATCCATACGCCGAGCAGGCAGCTGCGGGAAGCGGGCGCGGAAGGCCGCGACGAGGTCATCGTTCACGGCCGGCGGCTGCTGGGCCTCGACCCGACCCACCACGACGAGTAGCCTCGGCCAGCCTGTGAGGCCCAGCCGTGAGGCCCAGCCGTGAGGCCCAGCCGTGAGGTCCAACCCTTCATCATCGAGCCGTCGTGAAGCCATCCATAGCCCGCAAGCTGGAAGAAGTTCGTGACCGTCACAGCGAGCTGACGGCGCTCATGTCCGACCCTGAAGTCGCCGCAGACGCGCCGCGCTTCACCCGACTGTCCCAGGAATACGCGGAACTCGAACCCATCGTCACCCAGCTCATTCGCCTCGAGCAGCTGGAGCAGGAGCGTATGGAGGCCGAGGAACTGCTCTCCGACGACGACCCGCAGATGCGGGAGCTGGCGCAGGAGTCCCACCGCGGCAGCAGCGAGGCGCTGGCCGAGGTCGAACAGGAAATCGAGCGCCTGCTGCTGCCCAGAGACCCGGCCGACAAGGCGCCTGCCTTTCTCGAGATCCGCGCAGGCACGGGTGGCGACGAAGCGGCCCTGTTCGCCGGCACCCTGCTGCGCATGTATCTGCGCTATGCCGAGTCCAGAAGCTGGCAGGTCGAGATCCTGTCGCAGCGACCCGGTGAAGTTGGCGGTTATCGCGAGGTGATCGTCCGGATCGCCGGCACAGACGTGTACGGGACACTCAAGTTCGAGTCCGGTACGCATCGGGTACAGCGGGTCCCCGAGACTGAGTCCCAGGGTCGCATCCATACTTCTGCCTGCACCATAGCGGTGCTGCCGGAGCCTGCCGAGGTCGACGACGTGGCGGTGGCGCGGGAGGATCTGCGTATCGACACGTTCCGGTCATCGGGCGCTGGTGGCCAGCACGTCAACAAGACCGACTCCGCCGTGCGCATCACCCATCTGCCGACCGGACTGGTGGTGGAGTGCCAGGACGAACGCTCGCAGCACAAGAACCGCGCCCGCGCGCTGGCGCTGCTGCAGGCCCGCCTCACCGACGAGGCCCGGCGTCGGGAGGCCGCAGCCCGGGCGGCCACCCGGCGCGACCTGGTGGGTACCGGCGACCGCTCCGAGCGCATCCGCACCTACAACTTTCCGCAGGGCAGAGTCACCGACCACCGCATCGACCTGACGCTGTACGCGCTTGACGACGTTATCGAAGGGCAGCTCGATCTCGTGATCGAGCCGCTACGCCGGGAACATCAGGCCGACCTCTTCGCTGCGCTTGGCGAGTGACGCCGTCCGTGCCCGCCGTCGAACTTCTGCTCCGCCACGCGCGTGAATTCGGTCTCGACCGGCTCGATGCGGAGGTCCTGCTCGCAGAGGTATGCACCTGGCCCCGCAGCCGGGTAATCGCGCATCCGGAACGGCAAGTCGAGACTGCTGCAGCCGACCGCTTTCTTACCCTGGCACGCCGCCGCGCCGCCGGCGAGCCATTGGCGTACCTGCTTGGCCGCAGGGGGTTCATGGACATCGAAGTCGAGGTATCGGCAGATGTTCTGATACCGCGCCCGGAAACCGAACTGCTGGTGACCACCGCACTGGCTCTAGACCTCCCGCCCGAGGCGCGCATCCTCGACCTGGGCACAGGCAGCGGCGCCATCGCCCTGGCACTGGCCAAGGCTCGCCCCGATTGGGACATTCTCGCCACGGACGTTTCAAGCCGGGCTCTGAAGGTCGCTCGGCGCAACGTCAGACGGATCGCACCGGGCCGCGTGCACCTGGTCGCCAGCGACTGGTTCAGCGCCCTCGCGCCCGTCCGCTTCGATCTGCTGGTCAGCAATCCGCCCTATGTTGCCGTGAACGACCCTGAACTCGACAGCTGCGTCGCCGACCACGAACCGCCCAGGGCGCTTTTTGCCGCAAACGACGGTCTCGCCGCTCTCGCACAGCTGGCTTCCACAGCCCCCGAGCGACTCGAGCCGGGCGGCTGGATTCTGCTCGAACACGGCCACCGACAGGGTCCGAGCGTGCGTGCAATGCTGGAGGCCGCAGGCCTCAGCGCAGTACGCAGCATCGCCGATGGGGGCGAGCGCGAGCGTGTTACGATCGCCCGCCGAAACGGCCTGCCCGGTGGCTGAGTTCAGACCCGCAAGCCAGGCCGCCGAAGTTCGACGGGAGCCCGCTCGTGGACGATGCCGACCTGCTCCGCTACAGCCGCCAGATCATGCTTCCCGAGTTCGACGTGGCGGGACAGGAGCGCCTCGCGGCTGCGCGCGTACTCATGGTTGGGCTCGGCGGGCTCGGCTCGCCCGCTGCGATGTACCTGGCTGCTGCCGGAGTCGGCACGCTGTTGCTAGGCGACGACGACGTGGTGGACGTATCCAACCTGCAGCGACAGATCGTTCACGCTGAAGCGGACCTGGGGCGTGCGAAGACCGATTCGGCGCGGGACAGGCTGCTGGCGCTCAATCCGCGGCTGCATATCGAGACCTGCACGTCGCGGCTCACCGGTGATGTTCTTGATCGGGCCGTGGCGGACGTGGATCTGGTGCTCGACGGGACCGACAACCTGACCACCCGATACGCCATCAATCGAGCCTGCCTGCGCTTCGGTCGCCCCTGGGTGTCCGCTGCAGCAATCCGCTTCGAAGCCCAGATCACATGCTTCGATCCGCGGAGTGAAGACTCACCCTGTTACCGGTGCCTGTGGCCGGATGTTGCCGAAGTGGAACTGAATTGCGCCGAGAATGGCGTGATTGCGCCCCTTGTCGGCGTCATTGGGTCGCTGCAGGCCCTGGAGGCTCTGAAACTGCTCACCGGCACCGGCGAGCCGCTGCTGGGACGCCTGCTCACTTTTGACGCCCTCGGCGGGCGCTGGCAAGAGTTCCGGCTCAACCGCCGGGCCGACTGCGCCGACTGCGGAGCAGGCTCTACGGCAGCGACCGATTGATGCCGGGCAGCTCCCGTCAGGTCGAGCCGAAACCGAGTTCGTCGCCCAGGGCGGCGCCCAGCCGCGCGCGGATCAGTGCCATGTCGGTGGGTGCTCCGAGCTCGGCTAGCTGCGTGACCGCGAGACCCGTCATGCCGCAGGGATTGATGCGCGCGAACGGCGCAAGATCCATGTCGACGTTCAAGGCGAGACCGTGGTAACTGCAGCCGCGTCGAACGCGCAGCCCGAGGGCGGCGATCTTGGCCCCTGCCACATAAACGCCGGGAGCATCCGCCCGCGCCTCAGCATCGATGTCCCACTCGGCCAAGAGCGCGATGACCGCGTTCTCGATGGCGCTGACGAGCGCCCGTACGCCTATTCCGAGACGGCGGACATCGAGCAGCAGGTACCCCACCAGTTGGCCTGGGCCGTGATAAGTGACCTGACCGCCGCGATCGCTCTGCACGACGGGTATATCGCCGGGCGTCAGCAGATGCTCGGCCCGCCCGGCCTGACCCTGGGTGAATACCGGCGCGTGCTCCAGCCACCAGATCTCGTCCGCTGTCGTCGCACTGCGTGCTTCCGTGAAGGCCTGCTGGCGCGCCATCCATTCGGCGTAGTCACAACCTGTGCCCAACCAGCGCACCTGCGGCGCAGCTGGCGTCGGGGCACGTTGCTCAGAGAACGAGGGTGACACGGCCTGTAGCCTTGAGGTCCGCGTGCAGGGCCTTGAGCTGCGCCTCGCTACGAGCCTCGATCGCCAGCGTGACCGCAACCCAACGCCCGTTCCGGGATGTGCGCAACGACACCGCGTCATGGTCAGTGTCTGGCGCATGCCGGCGCACGACCTCGAGAACGAGCGCGGGAAAGTCGTCTGCGTGCTCACCCATCACCTTGATCGGATAGCGGCAGGGAAACTCGATGCGCGGTGCCTTCTGCCCGCTCATGGGGAAACCTCGATCAGGAGAACAGGCGCATGAAGAAGAGCTGCAAGGAATGCCACACGCGCCGGAAGAATCCAGCCGTCTCCACCGTCGCGAGCGCGACCACGGCAGCGCTGTAGACTTCTTCGTCATCGAGAACCACACGCAGCGTGCCGACGCGTTCACCCGCCGCAATGGGCGCGATCAGCCAGGGCTCCATGGTGATCGTGGCTTCGAGTGCATCGTAGCGGCCCCGCGGAATCGTCAGCACCACATCGCCTTCGAGACCGACTGCGACATCGTCGTCCCGCCCCTTCCACACCGGGCTGCGTTCGAGCTGCTGTGCGCCTGCATAGAGGTTGCGGGTCTCGAAGAAGCGGAAACCGTAGCGCAGGAGCGCCTGACTTTCGCGGGCGCGAGCGCGCGTACTCTCGGTACCCATCACCACGGAAATGAGACGCATGCCGTCTCGTTCGGCGGAGGCCACGAGACAATAGCCTGCAGCTTCCGTGTGGCCGGTCTTGACGCCGTCCACGGTCTGGTCCATCCACAGAAGCGAATTGCGGTTGCGCTGCGTGATCGGAGCGCCAGTCTGAAAATCGCGACCATACGTGAACTCGCGTTCCGCATAGATCGCGTAGTGCTCCGGATGATCCGCGATAAGCCGCCGGGTCAGGATGGCCTGATCGCGGGCTGAAGTGTACATCTCCGGGTCGGGCCAGCCGGTGGCATTGGTAAAGTGGGTGTTGGTCATGCCGAGCCTGGCCGCATGCGCATTCATCATTTCGGCAAACGCTTCCTCGCTGCCGGCCAGATACTCGGCTACGGCGACGCTGGCGTCGTTCCCAGACTGAATGATGATCCCGCGCGCAAGATCCTCGAGCCGCACCCGGTCGCCGACGTGGACGAACATCTTCGAGCCGCCCGTGCGCCAGGCCTTCTCCGAAATCGGCACCTCGTCGTCGAGCGTGACCCTGCCCGCAGCCAGCTCCTCGGCCAGGATGTAGTCGGTCATGATCTTGGCGAGTGACGCCGGCGGCAGGCGCTCGTCCGCATTCTGCTCCGCGAGCACGGCCCCAGTGGCGGCGTCCATGAGGATCCAGCCGGTGGCCTGCAGCTGTGGTGGCGCCGGAACAATCGCCTGGGCATGGAGCTGCGGCACCGCGGCCAGCAGCAGAAGCAGGACCACCGCTACGCGGGCCAGAACAGCTTGCATCATGGGCAACATTCCGGATCGATTGGAGGAAACATAGGGGTAGCGCGCGCGGCCGCGAGTGTAGCATGGGACGCCTGGAAAGCCGGCCGCGTCAGGTCTCGCCGTCCGCGCTGCAGCCGGCTCTTCGATCACTACTCGCGAACGATCAGCGGCACCCCGCCGAGATCGGAGAACATGATCAGCGCCTGCAGCCGACTCGCCTCGCGCAGATCCGGCAATGGCCCGACCCGCACTCGCGTCAGGGCGTCGCTCCCCTGCTTCAGTTGGACCCTGACCGCGTCCGTGCGTTCGCCGATCAGAGCATCGAGCCGCCCGCGCAGCGCCTCTGCGGACTCCAGGTTGCCGAATGCGCCCGCCTGCAGCCACAGCGAGCCGCTCGCCTGCTCCAAGGCCCGCGCATTCGCGGCCGCAAAGACCGGTGCGTCCAGGCGCAGCGGCGGACCGTCATCGGGCATGATGGCTTCGACTTCCACCCGTGCCACACCCTGCTCAGCGAAGCCGAGCTTGACTGCGGCGCCGTAAGACAGATCGATGATGCGATCGGGATGAAACGGACCGCGATCGTTGACCTTGACGATACTGCTGCGATCGTTCTCGAGGTTGGTGACCCGGACATAGGTCGGCAGCGGCAGCTTGCGATGGGCTGCAGTGAGCTCGAACATGTCGTAGGGCTCGCCGCTGGCGGTCGGCCGCCCGTCGAATTTCCGCCCGTACCAGGAGGCAATGCCCTGCTCCAGATAGCCCTCTGCCGTTGGCAGCAGATGGTAGGTCTGGCCGAACACCACATAAGGGGATCGGTTGCCGGAGCGCGCAAGGGGTTCCCACCGCGGCTCCGGGTCAGGCAGGTTTTCGAGTCCCGGAGGCACCACAAGCGGCGCCGAGTCTCGCTCGGTGTCGCCACTCGGAACGCCGGAACCAGGGCCTGACGGTGCCGCACAAGCGACCAGCAGCCCTGCGATGCAACTTGCGAGCAGCAGCTTGCGCAATGCTTCAGCCATCTGCGAGCTGCTCCATACGATAAGCGAGAATGGCCCGGCTCAGGTCATAGACCGCCATCGCATAAAGGCGGCTGTGGTTGTAGCGCGTGATGGCGTAAAAGTTACGCAGTCCGACGAAGTGCTGCGTGCCGTCGCGCGCCTCGAGCGCCATCAGGGTTGCCTCCGCCGTCTCCGGCAGACCATCGAGACCACTCACGCCCAATTCGATGAGGGCGCCCACGTGGGTATCCGGGCGGAGCCTGCTGTTCAATTGATTGGAGACGTCACCCGAGCCCAGCCGAACCGGACGCGTGATTTCCTCGCCGTCACGCCAGCCGTGCACCTCGAGATAGTTGGCGACGCTACCGATGGCATCCACCGCGTCGTCCCAGATGTCGCGGCGGGCGTTGCCGGTGAAATCGATCGCATAGGCACGATAGCTCGAGGGAATGAACTGCCCGTATCCCATGGCCCCGGCGTAGGATCCGACCAGCGCCGTCGCCGGCCGCTCCTCCTCGCGGACGAGCAGCAGGAACTGTTCGAGCTCGCGCCGGAAGAACGCCGCCCGCGGCGGATAGTCGAAGGCGAGGGTGCTGAGTGCATCGAGCACCCGCCAGCGCCCCTTGTTGCGCCCGTAGCGGGTCTCGACGCCGATGATCGCCACCACCACTTCGGGCGCCACGCCAAACTCGGCCTCAGCACGCGCAAGGACGTCCGCGTGCTCGTGCCAGAACGCGACACCCTGCTGAATGCGATCCTCGTCGAGGAAGATTTCCCGGTACTCGCCCCAGGTGAGGACGCGTTCGGCTGGGCGCGAAATGGCGTCGATGATGCCCTGTTGCCGCTCGGCCGCAGCGAAGGTCTGCTCGAGTTCGGTCTGCTCGAATCCGTGGCGTTCGACCATCTCGGCGATGAAAGTCTGCACCTCGGGGCGGTCGACGAAGTCGGACGCATGAACCCATGCGGCAAGGGGCAGCAACAGGAGGATCAGACAGCGCATCGCAAGTACTCCGGCGTCAGGCGCGCAGCATTTTCGGATTGGTCTGAATGGACATGAGCATACCGAACGCCGCCATGAGGGTCAGCGCCGAAGTTCCGCCGTAACTCACCAGCGGCAGCGGCACCCCCACAACGGGCAGCAGTCCGGAAACCATCGCAACGTTCACGAAAACGTAGATGAAAAACGTGATGCTGAGACTGCCTGCGAGCAGACGCGAATAGGCGTCGGGAGCGCGGGTCGCGATGTAGAGTCCACGGGTGATGAGCAGGAAGTAGAGCAACAGCAGAGCCATGACACCGAGAAATCCCGTCTCCTCACCCATGACTGCGATGATGAAGTCGGTGTCGCTCTCCGGCAGGAAGTCCAGGTGTGATTGAGTCCCCTGGAGCAGGCCCTTGCCGTAGAGTCCTCCCGAACCTATGGCAGTCTTCGACTGAATGATGTTCCAACCGGCGCCCAGGGGATCGCTCTCGGGATCAAACAGGGTAAGGACCCGCTGGCGCTGGTAATCGTGCAGGACTACCCACAGCGCCGGCAGTGCTGCGAGCGCCGCGACACCGGCAGCGAGCACGAGGCGCCAGGACACGCCGGCGAACAGCACGATCGCCAGTCCGGAACCGCTGACCAGGATCGCGGTTCCGAGATCAGGCTGCATGGCGATCAGGAGAGCCGGCGCCGCAAGCATGAGCAGCGCCACGCAAACGCTCCCAAAGCGCGGTGGCAGCCGGCGCTCGGCGAAGAAGGCCGCCAGCATCATCGGCACCACCAGCTTCATGATTTCTGCGGGCTGGAAGCGCGGCAGACCGGGCAAGTCGATCCAGCGCTGGGCACCCTTCGCCGAGACACCGATGAAGAGGACGGCGACCAACAGGGCGAGTCCCAGCAGGTAGAGCGGCGCCGACCAGCGGCAGAGCGTTCGCGGAGGTATCTGGGCGACCACGAGCATCACGCCGAAGGCGAGGCCAAGGCGGGTGAGCTGCGAGCTGAAGCGGTCCGGATTACCGTCCACCGCACTGAACAGCACGACTAGGCCGAGGCCGCAGACCAGTAGAACCAGTACCAGAAGCGGCAGGTCGACGTGCATCTTGTGCAACCAGGCCTGCCGGCGGGCAAATGCGAGCTCCGAGTCGGGCAGACGGTGGAGAAAGTCGCGGCCCGCCATCAGACGCGCCCAGCCGGTCCGTGAAGGTCACCGGCACGCTCAGTGACGCGCAACGGCGGGGCCCTCCATGCTACGGCGGAGCAGCCAGGCGTCCATGACCTCGCGTGCGACCGGTCCGGCGACGGACGAGCCGCCGCCACCGTTCTCTACCAGGACGGCCAGGGCGATCTCGGGCTCGTCCACCGGCGCGAACGCCACGAACCAGGCGTGCCTTTGCTGCCGCTCCGTCAGCTCCAGGTCGTCGTGCCGAAGACCTTGCGGGATGCCGACCACCTGTGCAGTACCCGACTTTCCGGCCATACGGTAGGGGATGTCCATGCCGATATGGGCCCAGGCGGTGCCATTCTGCCCGTAACCCCGATTGCCACGGTGGACCACGTCGGCCATGGCCTCGGCCATGCGCTTCCAGTCCTGTTGATCGGACAGTTCGAGCGGAGGCAGCGTGCCCTGGTTCAGTTCGGGTAACTCTGCATCTGCAGCCAGCAGCATGCGCGGCGGGTGGCGTTCGCCTCGGGCGGCGATAATCGCGGTGGCGGCGGCGAGCTGCAGCGGTGTGGCCAGCATATCGCCCTGGCCGATGCCCAAATTCACGGTATCGCCTGGATACCAGGGTTCTCGACGTGCCGCCCGTTTCCACTCCGGCGTCGGCATCAGACCGGCGACCGCATCAGGCAGGTCGACGACCTGACGCCGCCCGAATCCGAACTCCGCCGCGAACGGCGCGAGGCGCTCGATACCGAGCTTCACGCCGAGATCGTAAAAATAGGTGTTGGACGAGCGATAGATCGCCCGTTGCATACCGACAATGCCATGCCCGCCGCCGCCAGGACGCCAGCTCCAATCGCGGTACATCCGGGTCTGGCCAGGTAGCCGGTAATACCCGGGGTCGCGGATAGTATATTCCCAGTCGGTCTCACCGTAGGCGAGTCCGGCCAGACCGACGATGGGCTTGAACGTTGAGCCCGGCGCGTACTGTCCGCGCAAGGCCCGGTTGAACATCGGGGTATCCGGATGATCCCGGAGCCAGGCATAGCTCGCCGGATCGATGCCACCGATGAAGAGGTTCGGGTCGTAGCCGGGCTTGGAAACCAACGCGAGAATGCCGCCGGTCGCCGGATCGATGGCGACGATGGCGCCGCGACGATCACCCAGCGCCGCGTCGGCGGCAAGTTGCAGGTTCAGGTCCAAATGCAGTTGGATGCTGCCCCCCGCGACCGGTGGCGAGCGATCGAGCACTCGGGTGATACGCCCACGGGCGTCGGTCTCGACCCGCTGGTAGCCCACACGGCCGTGGAGGTGATCCTCGTAGTGGCGCTCGACGCCTAGCCGACCGACGTAGCGTGTCGCGCTGTACTGTACCCGGTCCAGGCGCTGGAGGTCGTTCGGCGAGATGCGCCGGATCGACCCGATGGCGTGAGCCGTAAGGTCGCCGAATGGGTAGTGGCGGATAAGCTGAGCTTCGACCTCGACGCCAGGCAGACGGTAGCGGTTCACGGCGATCCGCGCGATTTCCTCCTCGTCGAGGCGGAGCCGGAGCGGAACTGGCTCATAGGGCCGCCTGCGCTCGCGCAGGCGGCGCTGGAAGCTTTCGATCTCGGCAGGAGTGAGATCGACCAGCTCCTCGAGGGTCTCCAAAGTGGCCGTAAGGTCGCCGGCCCGCTCCCGCACGACGGTAAGCGACGAAACCGGAATGTTCTCAGCCAGAAGGATGCCGTTGCGGTCGTATATCAGGCCACGAGTGGGGGCGATGGGCTGAACTTGAATCCTGTTGGCATCGCTCTGCACCGAGTGCCGCTCGTGCTCGAGAATCTGGAGCTGGAACAGGCGCAGCACCAGCACCAGCATCGCCATCAGCACTACGAACCACAGCACTATGACCCGCCCTGTGAAGAGGCGCGCCTCGGCGTCGTGATCGCGTAGGGTGAAGGCGTCCATCATGAACGATCGGCTCGGGATGAGAGCAACTGCGGCGAAACTGATCTTGCACCCGGTGCAACTGACGACATCAGATGATGCAACGTGCGCAAGTCAACGATGATAAGGGTGTCCCGTCATCAGCGTCCATGCACGATAAACCTGTTCTGCCACCACGACCCGGACAAGGGCGTGCGGCAAAGTCAGGCGCGAGAGCGACCAACACCACTCTGCCTTCTCGAGACAGCGGGGTGCCAAGCCATCCGGCCCCCCCACCAGCAGCGCAACATCGCGACCGTCCATGCGCCACGTCGCGAGCTGACGGCTCAACTCTTCCGTGCAGACCTCCCTGCCCTGCACGTCGAGGGCGATCAACCGAACATTCCGCCCTGCTGCGGCCAAAAGCCTGTCAGCTTCCTCTTCACAGCAGCGGCTGGCGCCTCGCCCCTTGCGGCGGTCCGCAGCTGCCACCTGCACGAGTTCGAGCGGGCAGTCCCTTGGCAGTCTACGAGCATAGTCCGCGAATCCGGTATCCACCCACCCAGGGGTACGGGTCCCGACTGCGACCAGCCTCAGCCGCATCCTGTCAGGAAACGGACGAAAGCGCCGTCGACTCCTTGACCGGCGAGGTTCGCCACAGGCGCTCCAGATCGTAGAAGCTGCGTGTCTCCTGCTGCATGATATGCACCACTACGTCACCGAGGTCCACCAGCACCCAGTCGAAGGACGCGTGCCCCTCTATACCCAACGGAGCCACGCCTCGCGCCTTGACCCGCTCGATCAATCTGTCCACCAGTGCCTTGACATGGCGGCCGGAAGTACCCGAAGCGATCACCATCCAGTCAGTGACGCTGCTGCTTCCGGAAACATCAAGGGCCAGAACATTCTGGCCCTTGAGATCGTCCAACGCTTCCACTACGAGGCCTTGCAGATCGTCAGCCGTCATTCGCTCTCCGCTTCATGGCCAGGAACACCGTGATAACCATACAGTTCCCGCTGCTTAATATATGCCCACACTGGAACCGGGAGCAAATGCGCAGCGGAGCGCCGCTCCAGCAGGGTTGCGCGCACTTCAGAAGACGAAACCGCCAACGGTGGCTGCCCCACCCACCAGGCGCGACCCGCTGGAGCGCTATGCAGATCAGCCACGTCGTCCGTTAGGCACGC
>SLQW01000192.1 GCA_007131295.1 Pseudomonadales bacterium
ATCGGCCATCCGTAATCGGCCATCTGTAACTGGCCATCCGTAAATGGGATGTAACTACTGTTAAGTCAGTGTATCGACCCTCGCTGGGAAACCTTTAGGTCAGATCCTAAAAAAATCATGACCCCGTGCGCACCACACCGGATGGCGCGACCACCCCTTCTACCACGGTCCGGGAGTGGAGGTTGCGGACGCGAACTCGGTCGCCCGCGGCGGCATCGCTCAAGGCCTCGCCTTCGCTGTGGACTGCGAAGGCTGAGCCTCCTGCCTCGATGCGTACGCGGTCGCCGCGACGAACGATGTTCGGCCGTTGCAGCACAGCCTGGGTCAGCACCGAGCCGGGTTGCAGCAGACGCCGAAGGACCATGCCCTCGGCCTGATCCGTATCGCTGAGCCAGTCGCCGCCGAGGCGTGCCACGTCGCGCCGCTCGACGCGGAGTTGTTCCGGACGCAGTACCTCTCCCCTGGCCGCGGGGCCCGCAAGCACGACCACGGAAGCGGAGATTTCGAGGCGCACCGGGACATAGAGGGACCAGGCGGGAGCGCTCGGGCAGCGTACGCCGACGTTGACGTGGGCACCAGGTCGTTGTCCCGGTGGCGTGAAGGTCTCGGGCTCGGTTGCACAGGGTGCCAGACGCAGACGCGGGTCGAGGCGACTCGACTCGGCACGGATCTTCGCACCAGCTGGCGCATGCTCGCTTCCAACCTCAATAGCGTGGCGCTCCGCGACATGGCGGATGCGCTCATGGCTCTCCATGGGCACCTCGCTGTAGCCAACCGTTGCGACCAGCAGCAGTAGACAGGACAGGAAGCGGACGGGCTTGTTCATATGCAGGTGGTCCTCCGGCGTATTCACGGACGAAGTGAGCAATTTCCGCGCCAGTCCTTCTTGGCGATCGCTCCAACTCTCTGCGATGTCCATAGGCGGCGCGGCGGTCGCGCCAGTTGCGGCGCCTTGGAGGCGGCTTCTGAATGAGTCTCGAGCAATGAACAATCGCGATCGAGGCAGCGTGCGATTTCTAGGATCAGTGTGGGGCGACTGCGCACATAGCGTCGGACTTCCGACACCGCGACGATCCGTTCTTCGAAACCGTCAAGCTGTTGACGACTGCGACATGGCCTGACGGATCAGTCGCCCGCGCATGCGGCCAGGCTTCGCCGTCGCAGCGGCAACACCTTGCCGCTTTGGCGACGCTGAAAGAGGCGTAAGCATGGTATTTCGGGCCTCGAAGCGCACTGCTGTGTTTTGGCCCGGCGCTTGCAATGACCCCGGTGCAACGAATCGCTTCAGGAGCGCTGGGCATGAATAAGATGATCGACGCTGCTCTCGGCATTCACCCTCGAGCGCTCGCTCTGGGGGCGCAGCGCATGGAGGTGCTCGCCGGGAACATGGCGAACGCGGATACCCCGGGTTTCAAGGCACGCGATGTCGATTTCCGTTCCGTGCTGGGGGACGCCGTGAAGTCATCGTCCCAGAGTACGTTGCGCGCCACCCATGCCCGCCATATCAGCGGTGACACTGCGGGCGCCGGAGATGCAGGCATGAAGTACCGCATCCCGAATCATCCGGCACTGGACGGCAACACTGTCGATGCGCAGATGGAACAGGCTGCGTTCGGTGAGGCGGCAGTGCGCTATCAGGCGAGCCTCGATTTCCTCGGCGGGCGGATTGACGGCCTGCGCAAAGCGCTGCGCGGCGAATAAAGGAGGCACGAGCAGCATGAGTCTGTTCAACGTTTTCGATCTTTCAGGCACGGCGCTCAGCGCCCAGTCGGTGCGCCTCAACACGGTCGCCAGCAACATGGCCAACGCCGAAGTCGCCAGTTCCTCTGCCGAAGGCGCTTACCGCGCCCGGCAGCCGGTCTTCACCGCCATGCTGGAACAGGCAGCCGGAGGCACTGTCGCCCGAGGGGTGAAGGTTGCCGGCGTGATGGAGAGTCAGGCGCCGCCGCGCATGGAGTACATGCCGGGGCATCCGCTCGCCAACGAAGAAGGCTACGTCTTTTTCCCCGCCGTCAACATGGTGGAGGAGATGGCGAACATGATGTCCGCCTCGCGCAGCTATCAGAACAACGTCGAGATGATGAATACGGTGAAGAGCCTGATGCTGCGTACGCTGCAGCTAGGCCAGCGCTGACGGGCGGAGAGTTAGCGATGAGCAACACGATCGACAACAGCACGCTGCAGCAGCTCGGCCTGGCGCAGCGCGGGCCGGAAAAGCCGCGGGACAAGCTGGGTCAGGAAGACTTCATGCGGCTGATGATCACCCAGCTGCGTAATCAGGACCCGTTTGCGCCCATGGAGAGCGGCGAATTCCTCGGCCAGCTCGCCCAGTTCGGGACGGTTTCCGGCATCGAGGACATGCGCAAATCCTTCGAGGGCCTTTCCGGCGCCCTGGCGGGCAATCAGACCCTGCAAGCCGCGTCCCTGGTGGACAGAGATGTGCTCGTTCCGGCGCGCGAGGGCTGGCTTCCGCCCGGCGGCAAGCTGGCCGGTGCCGTGGACGTCCCACCGGGGGCAAGCAGCGTCACAGTAGGCGTTTACGACATAAGCGGCCGCCTCGTGACCACCCTGCCTGTTGCCGAGAGCGCAGGCGGCCGGGTTGCTTTCGAGTGGGACGGCGAAATCGCCGGCGGCTCGGCACCGCCTGGTTTCTACGAGCTGCGGGCGTCCGGAACCGTCAGCGGCCAGGCGCTGGAACTCGACGCGCTCGTGTCCGGTCGGGTCGAGAACGTCAGCGTCGGTGAGCGCAACGGCGGCCTCAAGCTGACCGTCGCGGGACTCGGCGTCGTGCCCTTCGAATCCGTCCGCGGCATCGGTTGAGGCTGCGACAACCCCTTTCGAGCAAGGAGACACCCAATGCCTTTTCGTACCGCACTCAGTGGTCTCAATGCCGCCTCCGCCGATCTGCGGGTGACGGGCAACAACATCGCGAACTCCGGCACAACGGGGTTCAAGCAGTCGCGTGCCGAGTTCGTCGACGTTTTCGCAACCACCAATTCCGGAGTCAGCGCCACGGCGGTGGGCAAGGGGGTGCGGTTGTCGGCCGTCACCCAGCAGTTCAGTCAGGGCAACATCGACTTCACGGGCAATAACCTGGACATGGCCCTGTCAGGCAAGGGCTTCTTCGTCTTGAGCGATGCCGGGAGCCTGAGCTATACGCGTGACGGCTCGTTTCAGGTCGACCGCAACGGCTACGTGGTCAACACATCCGGCAAGCGCGTTCAGGCGTATCCCACCCAGGATGCTCTGGCCGGCACCTTCAATACTGGAAATCTCGGCGACCTGCGTCTGTCGACCACAGAGGCGCCGCCGCAGGCGACCCGCCGCGTCGAAGCCGCGTTCAATCTAGGTACCCAGGCCGAGGATCTCTCGGCAGTGCCCTTCGATCCCGCCGATCCGGGCAGTTACGGTCTGTCGACATCGCTTACGGTCTACGACTCTCTCGGTCAATCCCATACTGCGACCCTGTTCTTCCGTAATGTCGGGCAGCTGCAGTGGGAGGCCCACCTGGCGGTGGACGGGCAGCAGGTGGGTGACGCACAGCCGCTGCAGTTCGGTCCGGATGGTGCACTTCTGGAACCCAGCGGCGACATCAGCTTCGGCTCGTTCTTGCCTGCGAACGGTGCCGAGCCGCTGGAGATCGATTTCGACTTCAGCGAGGCCAGTCAGTTCGGAGTCAATGACACAGTGGCGTCGCTGCGCCAGGACGGATTCGCCAGCGGCCGTCTCACCGGGGTCGACATTGATGCCAGCGGTGTCGTCTTCGCGCGCTTCACCAACGGTCAGTCGTTACCCCTCGGTCAGGTCGCCGTGGCGAGCTTTGCCAACCCGCAGGCGCTGCAGCAATCAGGCGACAACGCCTGGCTGGAGAGTTTTGCCGCCGGTGATCCAGTCTTCGGTGTCGCGGGAACCGGTGACCTCGGTTCGCTGCAGTCGGGGGGGCTCGAGGCATCGAACGTGGAGATCGCCGAGCAGCTGGTGAATCTGATTACCGCGCAGCGCAACTTCCAGGCGAATGCCCAGGTGATCAGCACGGCGGACACGGTCACCCAGACCATCATCAACATCCGCTGATGAGGAGTTGACGCATGGACCGTCTGCTGTACGTCGCCATGTCAGGCGCTCGCGAGACCCAGGTTGCCCAGGCGGTGACGAGCCACAATCTGGCGAATGCCTCTACCCACGGGTTTCGGGCCACGCTCGCCGCCGCCGGTCACGTTCCTTTGCACGGTCCTGGTCATGCCGAGGCACGTGCTTATGCCGTGACCGAGGGCCGCGGTACGGACTTTACCCCGGGACCGCTGATGGCCACCGGGCGCGACCTCGACGTCGCCATCGAGGGCGAGGGCTGGATCGCGGTGCAGGCTCCGGATGGCGGAGAGGCCTACACCCGTGCGGGTGATCTCAGAGTGGATGCCTTCGGCCTGCTGACGATCGGATCGGGGCGCCCGGTGCTCGGTGACGGCGGCCCCATTGCGCTGCCGCCCTTCGAGGCCATCGAAATTGCTGGCGACGGCACGATCAGCATCCGCCCCACGGGCCAGGAGGCGTCCGGGCTTGCGGTGGTGGAGCGGATCCGGCTGGTGAATCCGCCGCCGGATGATCTCGAGCGTGGCGAAGACGGACTCATGCGGCTCGCCAATGGGGCCGCTGCAGAACCGGTCGCCGACGTGCGCCTGATCGGCGGCATGCTCGAGGGCAGCAACGTCAACGTGATCGGCTCCATGGTGGAAATGATCCAGCAGGCACGCAGTTTCGAAATGCAGATCAAAATGATGGGTACCGCGGAGGAGAACGATCGAGCCTCCAGCGATCTGATGCGGCTCGGCTGAAACCGGGACGAGGAGCGATAGACCATGAATCAGGCACTGTGGATCGCCAAGACGGGGCTGGACGCGCAGCAGACGCGCATGTCCCAGATCTCCAACAACCTGGCGAACGTGAACACCACCGGCTTCAAGAAGGGGCGGGCGGTATTCGAAGACCTCATCTACCAGAACATACGCCAGCCCGGCGCGCAGAGCTCCCAGGACACGCAGCTGCCCTCGGGGCTGATGCTCGGGACCGGGGTGCGCACGGTGGCCACCGAGAAGATCTTCACCCAGGGCAACCTGGTGCAGACCGAAAATGCACTCGATGTTGCCATCGAAGGCCGTGGCTTTCTCCAGGTCCTGAATCCCGACGGAACCCTGGCGTATACCCGCGATGGCTCGCTGCAGGTGAACAGCGACGGTCAGCTGGTGACGGCGAGTGGCTTCGAGGTGCAGCCGGGAATCGTCATTCCTGACAACGCCCTTTCGGTGTCCATCAGCCAGGACGGCATCGTCGGGGCGCGGGTGCCCGGCAGCGCCGCGCCGCTGGAAGTGGGGCAGCTGCAGCTCGCGGACTTCGTGAATCCGGCGGGGCTGCAGGCGATTGGCCGCAACCTGCTGGTGGAGACCGCGGCCAGCGGTGCACCCCAGGTCGGCGTTCCGGGACAGAACGGCCTCGGCACCGTGATTCAGGGGGCCCTGGAGAGTTCCAACGTCAACACGGTGGAAGAGCTGGTGAACATGATCGAGACCCAGCGCGCCTATGAGATCAACTCCAAGGCGATCTCCACCGCCGACCAGATGCTGCAGTTCGCCAACAATAATCTCGGACGCTGATGACGTCCGCGTACCGGCCTGGAGATACAGCATGACGGCCTTGCAAGAGACGAGAATCCTGCGCGGAGGATTTCTGCTGCTGATCGCTGCGCTGCTCGGCGGCTGCGCCAGTTCGCCGGTGGTCTACAAGGGCAGCGACGAGCGTTATCAGACCACGCCGCCGCAGCAGCCACGGGCACCGGAACACAATCACGGCGCCATCTACCAGAACGTCTCCGCCCAGGGACTGTTCGAGGACTTCAAGGCACGCCGGGTCGGCGACGTGCTCACCGTTGTGCTGGCGGAGCGCACGAACGCGCGCAAGTCCGCCAACGCGGCGTCCTCCAAGGACGCGAACGTGCGCATGGCAGCGCCCACTCTGTTCGGACGCTCGGTGACCTACAACGGTCGACCCATCTTCGATACCGATGTCTCCGCATCGAGGGATTTCGAAGGGGAGGGCAGCGCGGCTCAGAGCAACCTGCTCGAGGGCTCCATCACGGTGACCGTGGCGGAGGTGCAGGCCAATGGCAACCTGGTGATCCAGGGCGAGAAGTGGATGCGCATCAATCAGGGCGAGGAGTACATCCGCATTCGCGGCATCGTCCGGCCAGTGGACATCGGCACCGACAATACCGTGCTTTCGACCCAGATCGCCGACGCCCAGCTCGCCTACGGTGGCACCGGACACCTCGCCCAGAGCAATTCGCCCGGCTGGGCGTCGCGCTTCTTCAACAGTCCACTGTGGCCGTTCTGACGGCGCCTGCGAGGATCTGATCATGCTGCTTCGCCTTCCGCACGGTGCCCCGCTTACCTTCGCCCTGGGCCTGCCGCTGCTGCTGCTGCTGCTGCTCACGGCAGCGACTGCCGCCAACGAGCGCGTGAAGGATCTTGCGAGCGTTGCCGGCGTGCGCTCGAACCAGCTCGTCGGCTACGGCCTGGTCGTGGGCCTGGACGGCACCGGTGACCAGACGACGCAGGCACCTTTTACTGCACAGAGTCTGCGCAACATGCTCGGCCAGCTCGGCGTCACTGTGCCGCCCGGTACGAACCTGCAGCTCAAGAA
>SLQW01000103.1 GCA_007131295.1 Pseudomonadales bacterium
CAACCCGAGTTTCGTCGCCGTGCGTATTTTCACCAGCCCGGATGGCTGGGCCGCCGACTTCACGGGCAGCGACATTGCGCAGCACTTTCCGCGGTTGGAAAACTGACGCGGTGGCAGCGGTGCGCGCAGTGCTCGTCGACATCGAGGGCACCACCAGTTCCATCTCCTTCGTCCACGACGTGCTCTTTCCATACGCGCGGGAGGCACTGCCGGGCTTCGTGCGCGCTCATGGTGAGGAACCGGCCGTCCGCAAGGCCCTCGAAGCCGCCGCTGCCGAGGCCGGGCTGGACCCGGCAAACAGGGAAGCCATCATTACCACGCTGGTCGCCTGGATTGACGCAGACCGGAAAGCGACACCCCTGAAAACCCTGCAGGGGTTGATCTGGGAGCGCGGCTACCGCGAAGGTGCTTTCCGAGCCCATCTCTATCCCGATGCAGCGCCTGCTCTGGCCGCCTGGCATGCAGCCGGCCTCCCCGTCTACGTCTATTCCTCCGGCTCCATCCACGCCCAGAAGCTGTTCTTCGGCCACAGCGAAGCGGGCGACCTGACGCATCTGTTCAGCGGCTGGTTCGACACTACCAGCGGCGGCAAGCGGGACGCCGCTTCCTATGCCGGCATCGCACAGACACTGGCGCTGGCGCCGGAAACGATCGTCTTCCTCTCCGACGTGCCCGAGGAACTCGATGCGGCCCGGACGGCCGGACTGCTTACCGTGTGGGTTATCCGCGAGGAAGAAGGGCGCTACTCGCTATCCGCGGCTGCCAACTCCGCTCATCCGGCGATCGGACGGCTGACGGACTTGGATATCGCGGCCTTAGGCTGATCTTTCTCGCTGGGCCCCGGCTGGGCGCCCCCGGCTCGGCGCCCCCGGCTCGGCGCCCCCGGCTGGGCGCCCCCACCGCCCTGGTGTAATCTGGGCGCATTACCGATACCGGGAGCCCTTAGCGATAGCGGGAGCCCAAGGAGCAACAGATCATGTCACGACTCGAGTTCGGAGCCTTCCTCGCCCCGCATCACCCCATCGGCGAACACCCGACGCTGCAGTTCCAGCGGGATCTCGACCTGGTGGCGCACCTCGACCGACTTGGTTACGAAGAATTCTGGTGCGGCGAGCATCACTCCACCGGCTGGGAAGTGATCGCCTCCCCGGAGATGTTCCTGGCGGCTGCCGGCCAGCGTACGCACCGCATCAAGCTCGGGACCGGCGTGATCTCCCTGCCCTATCATCATCCGTTCAACGTGGCCCAGCGCATGGTGCAGCTCGACCACATGACCGGGGGCCGCGCCATTTTCGGCAGTGGCCCAGGCGCCCTCCCCTCGGATGCCTACACGCTCGGCATCGATCCGATGCTGCAGCGGGACCGCCAGGACGAGGCGCTCGGAGTGATCACGCGGCTGCTGCGCGGTGAAGAGCGCTTCAGCTACGAATGTGAATGGTTCACGGTCAAGGACGCTGCCCTCCAGCTTCTGCCCCTGCAGGAGGAGATGCCCCTCGCCGTGGCCTCCATGATCAGCCCGTCGGGCATGACCCTGGCGGGCAAATACGGCGCCGGCGTACTCTCCATTGGCTCCATGTCCACCGCCGGCCTGCAGGCGCTGCCCACCCAGTGGAGCTTCGCGGAGGAATCCGCGGCTAAGCACGGTAATACCGTGAATCGTGGTGATTGGCGCATCCTCATGAGCTGGCATATCGCCGAGACCCGCGAGGAGGCTCGCGCCCAGGCCAAGCAGGGCCTTCTGCGCTGGCACAACGAGTACACCGTCGGCACCCTGATGCGCCCGGGCGTGGAGGCATTTCCGGATGCCGACACCGCCGTGGATCAGCTCACCGACGTCGGCGGAGCTGCCGTAATCGGGACACCAGACGATCTGGTGAAGGCCATCCGCGACATGCTCGATGTCACCGGCGGCTTCGGCAAGGTGATCGGCTTCGTCCACGACTGGGCGAATCCTGAGAACACCATGCGTTCATGGGATCTGGTCGCCCGCTATGTGGTGCCGGAGATCAATGGCTACCTGAGTCGCTACCGCGAAAGCCAGCGCTACGTGATCGAGCACCGCGAAGTGTTCGATCGCGCCGGCGAAGCGGTTCTGTCGAAGATCATGGAAAACGAACGCGCTGCGAAGGCTATGCAGGAAGAGGCGAACGCCCAGGCGGCAATGCATTCCCACAATGCTCCCGACCTGCGCCAGCACGGGAAGTCCTGACTTCAGCGACGAGAACGCGGCGCGTTGGCGAAGAACACGAGCAGGCTCATGTCCTCCTCGATCTCGAAGAAGGCATGCTCCGCGGTGGCCCTGACGTAGAGCAGATCGCCCGGACCCACCGGGCGATCCTCGTCACCGACCCGCATGCGCGCCCGCCCAGAGAGCACGTAGTAGACCTCGTCGTCATCGTGCGCGCCCTGCATGTCGCGCGAACCGGCGGGCAGGCGGTAGACGCCGCAAGACATCGCAGGCGAGCGCAGGAATTCCTTGTAGCGCACCGCACTCTCGCCCACTGCCGCCACCATCGCGTCGACGTCGAACACTTCCCATTCGCCGGCGGACGACTGTTTTTGCTTCTCGCTCACAGGATCGCCTCGAAGGTCTCCAATTGCGGATGTCCCAAGTAGGTCCCCTTGGGTGCACTGGTCTGCCTGTGTGCCTTGCGAAAGGCTTCTGACTCGGTCCATGCCTCGAACGCCGCCCGCGATTCCCATACCGAGTGGGAGGCGTACAGGCGCGCTTCATCGTCCATGGGACCCTTCAGCAGATGAAACTCGCGGAAACCCGGCACGTCGTCGAGGAAGGTCTCGCGCTCGCGCCAGATCCGCTCAAAGTCCTCCTGGTGGTCCAGGGCGATGCGGAACCGGTTCATGGCGATGAACATGATGGCCTCCTTGAGTGAACAGCAGCCATAGAAGCTCCCACGTTCAGGGCGGCGCGCGCAACAGCCGCGTCAGCACCCGGTCGAAGGTATTGGCGAAAGCCTGCTTCTCGCGGTCGCCAAAGGCTGCTGGCCCCCCGGTGCGCACGCCGGCGCCGCGCATCTCGTCCATGAAGTTGCGCATGGACAGGCGCTCACCGATGTTACGCGCATCGTACTCGCGACCGCGCGGATCGATCACCGCGACCCCCTTCTCTACCAGCGCCGCCGCCAGCGGTATGTCCTGAGTGACCACGAGATCGCCCACCTCTGCCTGATCGCGGATGTAGTCGTCAGCGACGTCGAAGCCCTGCGGTACGGTCAGGCAGCGGATGCGCGCCGAGCGCGGCACCCTCAGCGTATGGTTCGCCACCAGATTGAGGTCCACGCCGCGCTTGTCAGCAGCCCGGAACAGCACTTCCTTGATGGGATTGGGGCAGGCGTCCGCGTCGACCCAGATGATCGTCATCGCGTGCTCCCTTTCAGCCCGGCAGCGGGCGCCGCCGATTCGGCCGCGAGTGGCGCCACTCCGCAAGCAGGGTCCGAACCGCCGCAACGAAGGCCAGGGGCTGGTCGAGAAACAGGTGGTGCTGCGCCTCCGGAATGGCGGTGAACGGCACCGATTCGTCGAGCACCTTGAACATGTAATCGGCGATCTCCTGATCGAACAGGTAGCTGTCCTCGCCGTAGATCACGCCGACGCGGCAGGGCAGCCGCCGCAGATCCTCGCCGCTATTGGAGATGGTGATCTTCTCGAACAGCCGGTCATCGAATTTCCAGCTCCAGCCCCCTTCCACCTGCGTCAGCGAGTGCTGCGCGATGTGCTCGAGGATGAAGTCGTTCTTGCAGTCCTGAGGCGGCATCAGACGGAAGCGGCTGGCGGCCGTGTCGCGGTCCGGGTAGACGCGCTTGCGGCGTATCGGCGACCGGCGCGGATCCCGCTCCCACTGGTAATCCGGAGGCCGCACCGGCGAATCCACGAGCACCACGCCGGTGAGCGCATCACCGTGGCGGATGGCGGTCTGGATGGTGACGAAACCGCCGAAGCTGTGGCCGATAACGATGGTGTCGTGGCCGAAACCGGCATCCCGCGCCACCGACATCACCTCCTCCGCGTACAGCTCGGCGGTGTAGGCGTCGCGGTGATCGCTGTCGCCCATCCCGGAAAGGTCCAGGGCCACCACCCGGTAATCGTCGAGAAAAAACGGCGCGAGAAACGACCACCAATGGGCGTGGGCACCATTGCCGTGGACCAGGATGAGCCCCGGCAGGTCGGCGTCTCGACCCCAGAGCAGATAGTTTATGCCTGCACCGCTCACCACTACACGACGCTGTTCGAAGGGTACCCCAAGCGCCCGTTCGAACCAGCCCGGCACCTCACGACTTTGCTGCATCGATGCGCCTCGCTGAAAAGGGCCACATTCTACACGCCGCGCCATTTACCGAGAGCAGCTCTATAATCGGCCCATTCCCTTGTGCGGGCAGAAGGAAACGGGCGTATGTCCAGTGTCCTCGACGAGCTGGTGCAGCTTCTCGATCTGGAACGAATCGAGCGTAACCACTACCGCGGCCGCAGCCCCGACGACTCCTGGCAGCGCGTCTACGGCGGCCAGGTGCTCGGGCAGGCATTGGTAGCGGCGTCACGAACGGTGGAAGACGAGGGACGTTCCGCCCATTCCCTGCACGCCTATTTCCTGCGCCCTGGCGACCCCAAGGTGCCGCTTCTTTACGTGGTGGACCGGATCCGCGACGGCAAGTCCTTCACGACCCGACGGGTGGTGGCGGTTCAGCATGGGCGACCGATCTTCAGCATGTCCATCTCCTTTCAGGTCCGCGAGAGCGGACTCGAGCATCAGTTTCCGATGCCCGACGTGCCCCCTCCGGAAGCGCTGGAGTCGGAGATCGTCGTACGCAAACGGCATGCGGAAGCTGCAGGACTGTCGCCGGAAGACGTGGCTCGCTTCGCCCGCGAACGTCCCATCGAGATGCGGCCGCTGAATCCGCAGAATGAATTCGCACCAGAAAAGCGGCCACCGCAGCAGAATGCCTGGATGCGTGCGGTCGGCCGACTTCCGGACGACGAGCGCCTGCACCAGTGTGCGCTGGCCTATCTCTCCGACTGGTCTCTGCTGGACACCTGCACCTGGCCCCACGGCGTCTCGTTCATGCAGCCGAATTTCCAGACCGCAAGCCTCGATCACGCTATGTGGTTCCATCAGCCCTTCCGAGCTGACGACTGGCTGCTCTACGTCCAGGACAGTCCAGCGGCAAGCGGTGGCCGCGGTTTCAATCGAGGCCTGATTTTCAGCCAGGACGGTCGCCTGGTCGCCTCTGTCGCACAGGAGGGGTTGATCCGCCTGCATCCTGAATCAGGATGATCCCGGGCCGAGTCCGGCGGAGCTTCGGGAAGGCAGCGCGCCCGGCGGGCGCACTGCTTTCCGCGGTCGATTGCTACAGCGTGCTCAGCGTGCGCTCGCGAAATTACCCGCGGCGAACTCCCAGTTGATCAGGTGCTCGAGTACCGCCTCGACGTACTTCGGCTTGGCGTTGCGGTAGTCGATGTAGAACGCATGCTCCCAGGCATCGATGGTAAGCAGTGGGGTCGCACCGTCCCGCAGGGGATTGTCAGCGTCATGGCCTGCCTCCACTACGAGCTTGCCGTCCCGCAGTGCCAGCCAGGCCCAACCGGAACCGAAATGGGTCTTGACGCATTCCGCCAGAGCTTCCTTGCACTTGGCCGTGCTGCCGAAATCGCGCTCGATGGCAGCCTTGAGATCACCTTCCGGCTCGCCACCACCGTTAGGTGAAAGCGAGTTCCAGTAGAAGGTATGGTTCCAGATCTGCGCCGCGTTGTTGAAGACGCCGCCCTGCGCCGTCTTGATCAGCTCTTCGAGACTCTTGTCCGCCTCGGGTTTCCCCTCGACGGCGGCATTGAGTTTGTCCACGTAGGTCTGATGGTGCTTGCCATAGTGGTAGTCCAGGGTCTCAGCGCTGATGTGCGGGGCGAGTGCGTCCTTTGCGTATGGCAGCTTCGGCAGTTCGAATGCCATGGGGCTATCTCCTCGTTGGGGTGACTGACGAGGCGAACCACCGTCCTGCGTCGCCCGACGCTGCAAAGCAACGCTACGCAGGCATGGATCGCCTTACTTCCTCCCCGTCGCACCAACGTGGTTACGCTGGTGCGCCCGGACCCTCAAGCGTTGTCGATGATAATGGCCAGCGCGCTCAGACGCGAGTCACCTGTAAGCGGCCCCGGGTTCACGGTAGCGGTCACGCAACTGAAACTCGCGGGAAGTCACGGGCAACTCGCGCCCTTCCACCCACATGCGTTCGACCCAGCTGCCGAGTTCGAGTGGGTCACCGCTCCAGAGCACGAGATCGGCCGCCAACCCCGGAGCGATCCGCCCGAAACGGTCTCCCACACCCCAGACCTCGGCGGGAGTGCGGGTGATCGCAGCGAGAGCCACCTCACGCGGCAGGCCTTCCGCCACGGCATTACCCGCGTATTGGCGGATCCGGCGCACGTCGCGACCGCTGGCCTCGAGCATGCCCACGTTGACCCCCGCGGCGTGCAGCAAAGCGATGTTGTCGGAGCGGGCACCGAGGTTGTCGAAACCGCGCGGCAGGTTGTCGAGCGGGTTCAGCAGCACCGGAACGTTCGCCGCTGCCAGCACCTCGGCCACCTTCCAGGCCTCAGTGCCGCCGAGCAGAACCATGGGGATGCCCAACGCTGAGAGCACGTCGAGAGCATGGACGATGTCGCTGGCACGATCCGCATGCAC